>CAYUNU010000001.1:0-6216 GCA_964446195.1 uncultured Porphyromonadaceae bacterium
TAATAATAACCAAATGATGGAGAATAAATCTGATGAATATATTATTGGAGCTGGTTACAGATTCCAGCAAGTTCCAATAACGATTAAAACACAAGGTACTGCAAGGAAGTTTCAGTCCGATCTGGATGTGAGATTAGACTTGTCTTATAGAGACACCAAGATGATAATGAGGAAGTTGGAGGAAGATGTCAATAAACTGACATCAGGAATGAGAAGGTTTGTTATTAGTTTTAAAGCCGATTATACACTTAGCTCTCGATTCAGATTGCGTTTATTCTTCGATCAGGATATGAACAAGCCATGGGTGTCGAGCTCATTTGCAACCACTAACACAAAAGTTGGATTCAATCTGACCTTTACCTTGACTAATTAAGGGAATTTATTTTTACCTTTGATACATCTGAAATAATTTGAACCAAAACTATGAATATACCTGAAAACCTTAAGTATTCCGAGGATCATGAATGGATCCGTACAGAAGGCGATATTGCTTTTGTTGGGATAACCGATTTTGCTCAGTCGAATCTGGGTGATATTGTATTTCTCGAAGTTGAAACTGTTGGTGAAGAGCTTGATAAGGGCGAGGCATTTGGTAATGTTGAAGCCGTAAAAGCTGTTGAAGAACTCTATTTGCCTGTTGGTGGTGAGGTTCTTGAATTCAATGAGGAATTGGAAGATGCACCTGATTTGGTTAATAAAGACCCGTATGGCAAGGGCTGGATTGCTAAAATCAAGATTTCTAACCCGGAAGAATTAGATGATTTGATGAATTCGGAAGCTTATGCCGAGTTGGTGCAATAAAAAAAACAAAACAAAAAAAATGGGTCCTGATTTCAGGACCCATTTTTTTTTCTAAATGCTTTTTATTTACTGGTGAGCTTTTTCTTAAACTCCGCAGTTAAATAAGATTCAATGTTATCTCCAGCTTTTAAATCATTGAAGTTGGCAATTTTAATACCGCACTCTAAGCCCGTAACAACTTCTTTTACTTCGTCTTTATAGCGTTTTAGTGAGCCCAGGTCACCATCGTATATCACTATGCCTTCACGAATTACTCTAACCTTTGATGCACGGGTGATTTTACCGTCTTTAACCATACATCCAGCTATTGTACCAACATTTGTAATCTTAAACGTTTCAAGAATTTCAAGAGTACCTATTATCTCCTCCCTGATTTCAGGACTAAGCATGCCTTCCATGGCATCCTTGATCTTATTAATAGCGTCATAAATAATTGAATATAACCTGACATCCACACCCTCTTTTTCAGCAAGCTTCCTTGCGGCTAAAGAAGGTCGTACCTGGAACCCAATTATTATGGCGTCGGACGCGGCTGCCAATAAAATGTCACTTTCGGAGATCTGACCGACTGCCTTATGCTGAATGTTGACTTGAATTTCATCGGTTGAGAGTTTGATCAAAGAATCAGCTAAGGCTTCGATTGATCCATCCACATCACCTTTTACAATAATGTTCAGTTCTTGGAAATTACCAATAGCAATACGCCTTCCAATCTCGTCAAGTGTGATGTGTTTTTGTGTACGAATACCCTGCTCTCGTTGAAGCTGCTCTCTTTTAGTTGCGATTTCCCTCGCTTCCCTTTCATTTGACAATACGTTGAACTTGTCACCAGCCTGAGCTGCTCCATTCAATCCCAGAAGAACTACCGGTTCCGACGGACCTGCGGTTTTTATTGGCTTACTCCTTTCATTGAACATGGCTTTTACACGACCAAAATAACTTCCAGCAATAATGATGTCTCCTATTTTGAGAGTACCAGATTGAACCAGAACAGTTGTAACAAATCCGCGACCCTTGTCAAGCTCTGATTCTATAACCGATCCAATAGCAGCCCTGTCGGGGTTAGCTTTGAGGTCTAATAATTCTGCCTCAAGAAGAACTTTTTCAAGAAGTGCGTCAATACCTTTACCATGTTTAGCAGAAATATCATGTGACTGATACTTTCCTCCCCACTCTTCAACCAGGTAATTCATGGAAGCTAGCTGTTCCTTTATCTTCTCGGGTTTAGCACCATCTTTGTCAACCTTATTAATCGCAAACACAATAGGTACACCAGCCGCTGAAGCATGGTTTATGGCTTCAACCGTTTGAGGCATAACTGCGTCATCAGCAGCTACAACAATGATTGCCAGGTCAGTAACTTGTGCTCCTCTGGCCCTCATTGCAGTAAATGCTTCGTGACCGGGAGTATCAAGGAATGTTATTGTTTTATCATTAGCCAGCATAACTTTGTAGGCTCCAATATGCTGGGTTATGCCTCCTGCTTCTCCAGCAATAACATTAGCCTTTCTGATATAGTCAAGTAAAGAGGTTTTACCGTGGTCAACATGGCCCATCACAGTAATAATAGGAGGGCGCTCGACCAGATCTTCCTCATTTTCTTCTTCAGCTTCTGAAGCAATGGACTCCTGTAGCTCAACACTCACAAATTCAACTTCATATCCAAACTCATCAGCAACTAAAGCAATAGTTTCTGCATCAAGCCGCTGATTAATTGAAACAAATAAACCAAGATTCAGGCAGGTTGCAATAATTTCATTAATATGAACATTCATCATTGTCGCCATCTCATTTGCTGTTACAAACTCGGTGACTTTAATAACCGCTTTGTTCAGCTCTTTCTGTTCAGCTTCAGAGGCAGCTGTCTGACGAATGGACTCCCTTTTGTCTCTTCTGTGCTTCGATCCCTTAGACTTACCTTTTGTTGTCAGGCGTGCAAGTGTGTCCTTGATTTGCTTCTGAACATCTTCTTCAGAAACCTCAGGTTTAGCAATCCTTCTTTTGCCTCTTGCTCCTGGCTTTGGCTTACCTTTGTATGAATCTTGTCCTGAACCTTCTTTTTTTGCCCCGCCTCCTCTTTGTTGTTCGCCTTCAACATTAACCTTGTCCTTCCGAATCCTTTTACGTTTTTTCTTCTTGGCTATTGGCTTATCTGAAGATGCTGTAGGTTGCTGTTTTTTCTTAACAGGAACCTTAGGCAGTTCAATTCTACCAACTACGGTTGGACCACTTAACTTTTGTATTTCAGTTTTGATGTCAACTTCACCAGCCTCATCATAATCCTTCATCGTTTCGGGTGCTGAAGGTGTCTTTTTAACGACAATCACCTCAGGTGCTTCCTTCTGCTCCTCTACAATGGCTTCCTTGGCAGCAGGTGCCTCTTCTTTCTCAATCGTCTTGGACTCTGGAGTTTTAGCTTCCTTAATTTTGGATTTTTTAGTTGGCCTGGTCTTCTGATTCAGACTGTCAATGTCTATTTTCCCAATAACTTTAATTTCAGCCCCAACTTCTTTGCCTGCATTGGGATTAAATATTTCTTCTTCTTTAACTTTTTCCTTAATTTCTTTGTCTTGTGCTGGACTGACCTCTTTATCTACCTTCTCCGCTGCTTTTTCTTCTTTAACCGCTTCAAAATCTTCAAGCTCTTTGGCCTCTGGAGTAACCTCTTTTTTTGCAAGTTCTTCTTTGCCTTTAACAGACAAAGGAACTGTTGATTTTTTCTCCTCGTCTTTTGCTTTGTCCTCCTTTACTTTGGGAGAAATCACAGTCTCGGGCTTTAAACCTTCATGCGCAACTATACTTTCAGGTTTAGCTTTAGGCTTAAATTCTTCCGCTTTCTCAACTTCCTCAGGGACACCTTCCTTGGCCTCGGACCTGACCTCTTCCTTAAGCTCTTTCTTTACTTCTTCCACAGGCTCTTTCCTAGCCTCTTTTTCTGTTCTCTCCTTCTCTTTCTTATCGACCTCTATTACCTCGACCTTACCGATACCCTTATCAGTTATCAAGAGCACTTCTTCCTGCTCAGGCTCTTCTTCAACAGGAGCTTCTTCCTCTTCAACACTTTCGTCGCTTGCTGCAGATGTTCTGGATTCGTGACGGTGCTCCTGAGTGAATTTTTCGGCTTCCCGTTTTGCTGTTTGGTCTTGCTGGAATTCATTCATGACCAGGTCAAGAGCATCTTCTGGAATTTTGGAATTAGGGCTGCTGTCGATCTCAAATCCCTTTTTGCTCAAGAACTCGACAATCGTATTGATCCCCACATTACAATCCCGTGCAACTCTGCTTAGTCTTTTAACCTTAGCCATATATTCTCAACTGCTATTATTGACTGTTTTTGTTTAAATCTAAAATTGAATAAGTTATAATTTTTTTATTCAAATTCTGATTTTAAAATCTTCATTACGTCCCGGATAGTCTCTTCTTCAAGATCAGTTCTTTTCAGAAGTTCCTGTGAAGAAATTTCTAATACGCTTTTTGCCGTATCGCATCCGATAGCTTTCAGTTCATCAAGTATCCAACCTTCAATCTCGTCGGCAAACTCCTCAAGGTCAATGTCTTCGTCGTCGTCCTCAATGACGTCGCGGAAGACATCGATCTCATATCCTGTAAGCATGCTCGCAAGTTTAATATTCAAGCCTCCTTTCCCAATTGCCAGAGATACTTCTTCTGGTTTTAGGAAAACCTCGGCACGCTGATCTTCCTCATTTAACTTAATGGAAGAAATTTTAGCCGGGCTTAAAGCACGCTGAATAAATAACTGCAGATTATTGGTGAAGTTAATCACATCAATATTTTCATTACGTAGTTCCCTGACGATTCCATGAATTCTAGATCCCTTCATGCCAACACAGGCTCCAACAGGGTCAATTCTTTCATCGTATGATTCTACTGCTACCTTAGCTCTTTCACCAGGGATTCTAACAATATTCTTAATAGTAATAAGACCATCAAAGATTTCAGGAACCTCAAGCTCAAATAATCTATGTAAGAATAATGGAGTCGTCCTTGAAACAATAATCAAAGGATTATTATTCTTCATTTCAACTCGTACAACAACTGCCCTAACTGTATCGCCCTTCCTGAAATAATCGGATGGTATCTGATCAGCTTTAGGCATTATTAGTTCGTTCCCTTCGTCATCAAGCAAAAGGATTTCCCGGTTCCACACCTGGTAAACCTCCCCTGTGATGATGTCGGAGATTTTATCTTTGTATTTATTAAAAATATGGTCTTTCTCTAGTTCTAAAATTCTAGAGGTTAAGTTCTGACGTAAGGCCAGAATTGACCTTCTTCCAAAATCCTCAAGCTTCACTTCGTCGGACACTTCTTCTCCAACCTCGTAGTCATTATCAATTTTAGTAGCTTCAGAAAGAGATATCTCAAGGTTTGGATCAGTAACTTCTCCATCCTCTACAACTTCTCTGTTTCTCCATATCTCAAAGTCACCTTTATCCACATTAATGATAACATCAAAGTTGTCATCTGTGCCATGATTTTTAGCCAGTAAGCTTCGGAAAACATCCTCTAGGACAGACATCATGGTTGCCCTGTCAATGCTTTTAAGCTCTCTGAATTCTGAGAAGGTATCTATCAGGTTTACATTTTCCATTGCAACAATCTTTAGCCTTTAAATTGTAAATTAACTTTCGCACTCTTAATCTCTTCAAACTTTAAATTAATTGTTTGAAGCTCTGACTTCTTTTTTTTGGTTCCTTCAACCTTAACTTTGACTTTAGCCTTAATGCTAATGCCTATTTGGTCGGCGCTGATAAGCTCTCCTACCAAGCGCTGCTTGTCGATAGTATCAACCTTAAGTTCTCTACCAATATTTTTTAAATATTGAGGAAGTACTAAAAGAGGGTTTTCAAGCCCCGGTGATGATACCTGTAAGTCAAAATCGTCTTCTTCCCTGTCGAGACTTGATTCAATATCTTTGCTTATCCTGACACATTCATCAAGTGAAATCCCTGATGGCTCATCTACAAAAACACGTATCAGGTTGCCCGACTTCACGTCTACATTCACGAGAAAGGCCTCTGTGCCCTCTATCGTTCCAATGATTATCTTTTCTATGTCTTCCTTTCTTATCATTTATCAGGATCAAAAAATAGGGGACTTCTGTCCCCTTTAAATCAAAGTCCCTACTTTTCGCGTGCAAAAATACATATTTATAGGTAAACTGCAAAACTATAGATATATATAAGAGCTAAACCGTATTTATTCTCTTGTCATACCCGAGGAACTATGGAAATTCTGTATTTTCGTCTGGTAATCAAACATTTTAAAAACTTTTCTGCAGGTGAATAGTAATTTCCATAATAAGCGTAAGATTATAAATGACCCAGTTTACGGTTTTATCTCACTTCCTGATGACCTTATTTTCGATTTAGTGGAGCATCCCTGGTTTCAAAGATT
>CAYUNU010000001.1:6316-32011 GCA_964446195.1 uncultured Porphyromonadaceae bacterium
CACTTCCTGATGACCTTATTTTCGATTTAGTGGAGCATCCCTGGTTTCAAAGATTAAGAAGGATAAGACAATTGGGGCTCACTTTCTATGTCTATCCGGCAGCTGGGCACACCCGTTTTCAGCATGCTTTGGGAAGTACTCATTTAATGCATACTGCCCTGGATGTGATACAGCGAAAAGGATATCAGCTCAGTAAGGATGATTGGCTTGGGGCTCTTACAGCTATTCTATTGCATGATATTGGGCATGGTCCATTTTCTCATGCTTTGGAAGATACACTCATTGAAGGCTATGATCATGAATCAATTACTCTGATATATTTGCAGGAACTTAATAAGCTATTCGAAGGACAATTGGATAATGCTATTGGGATATTCACAGGCAAGCATAAGCAGAAATTTCTCCATCAGCTCGTTTCTAGTCAGTTGGATATGGATCGTTTGGATTATCTCCGGCGAGATAGTTTTTTTACTGGCGTCACGGAAGGTGTTGTCGGATCTGAAAGGATCATAAAGATGCTCAGAGTGGTGGATGACCAGCTTGTTGTGGATAGGAAGGGGATATACTCAATTGAAAAGTTCCTGATTTCACGTAGATTGATGTACTGGCAGGTGTATCTTCACAAAACAGTTATTGTCGCTGAAAATATGTTGGTTAAAACTTTGATGCGTGCTAGAGAATTGACTAAGAATGGTGAGAATCTTTTTGCTACCCCGGCTTTGTCAACTTTTCTTCAGGTCGGACAAAAAGGGCTGAATGTTAAGAAGGAGCCTTTGCAGTTTATTGAGGTGTTTTCACAGTTGGATGATAATGATATCCTCTCAGCTCTAAAAGTCTGGAAGGACCATTCAGATCCTGTACTAGCTATTTTATCTGAGAGCTTGCTTAATAGAAGTTTATTGAGAATCGAAATACAACGCTCTCCTTTCAATGAAGAAAGAATTGATAATCTAAAACAAAGAGTAAAGAAAAAACTTGCTTGGGATATGGAATTTGTGAATTATCTGGTTTTTACCGGGATGGTCTCTAATAGTGCTTATAATGAAGCAGATGACCAGGTTAAATTCTGGGATAATTCAGGTAGACTTATCGATTTAACCGAAGCGAGTGATATCATAAACCCATCGATGCTTTCAAGGGCTAACAATAAATACTTTCTTTGTTGCCCGAAATGGCTTGAGCATGATGAACAATAAATTATGCCTTGAAACGTATTAATACATTACCCTTGCAACAATGAAATATACCGCTCTTCAAATTGCCAAAATACTTGGAGGAAAGATTGAAGGTAATCCGGAAGACACTGTTTCCAATATATCGCGAATTGAGGAAGGAGAATCTGGTACACTTACCTTCCTGTCAAATCCTAAATACACAAAATTCCTCTATTCCACTAAAGCCTCTGTAGCCATTGTCTCCAATGAGCTGGAATTGGAAAAGCCTTTGAGTTTAACCCTTATTCGTGTCAAGGATCCATATCGATCTTTGGCTAAGCTACTGTCAATGTTGGAACAAATTCCGGATAGGACCGGGCAAGAAGAGCCTTGTTGGGTTTCTCCTGAAGCCAAGGTTAGTGATGAAGCGTATATTGGCGCTTTTAGCTACGTTAGCAAAGGAGCCAGGATTGGTAAGAATGTTAAGATCTTTCCACATGTATATATAAGCGAAAATGTTAGTATCGGAGATAATTCCGTGATTTTTTCTGGGGCAAAAATTCATCACAATTCGAGTATAGGAGAAAACTGCCTTATACATTCAGGTGTTGTAATTGGTGGAGATGGCTTTGGCTTTGCACCACAAACCGGAAGCGATTTCACAAAAGTGCCTCAGATAGGAAATGTTATTATAGAAGATAATGTTGAGATCGGATCTAATACTTGTATTGACAGAGCAACAATTGGGTCAACTATAATCAGAAAAGGAGTTAAGCTGGACAACCTCATTCAAGTGGCACATAATGTTGATATAGGCGAGAATACAGTTATTGCAGCTCAGACAGGAATATCAGGATCAACTAAGATTGGTAAAAATTGTATGATAGGAGGCCAGGTTGGTATTGTCGGACACCTTACGATAGCCGACGGAACAAAGATTGCAGCACAATCAGGATTGTCACAGTCGATCAATAAAGAAGGGTCTATTCAGCAAGGATCCCCAAGCTTCGATGTTATGCCTTATCAGAGATCATATGTTCTGTTTAAAAAACTGCCTGATCTGCAGGATAGAATTTGCAAACTTGAGAAAGCTTTGAATAAACCTAAATCAGAATAATACTAATGGTTCTTTGTTCTTCGTCCCAAAAGGCTATTTTTACATTCTTGTTGTACCAATTACATGACTAAACAAAAGACTATAGCAAAAGCTTTTTACTTTAAGGGTACGGGCTTGCATACAGGACTGATGGTAAATGCTTCCATCCATCCTGGTGAGGAAAACTCAGGGATTGTTTTTCAACGTGTTGATATTGAGGGTGCTCCAGTGGTTAAGGCACTGGTTGAATATGTGATTGATACTTCCAGAAGCACTGTACTCGAACACAAAGGTGTAAGGATTAGTACAGTGGAGCATACTCTTTCAGCGCTAACTGGGATGGGGATAGATAATGCAATTATTAAACTTGATGCCCCCGAAATGCCAATCCTGGATGGGAGCGCTATAAAATATGTTGAAGCAATTAATGAAGTTGGCGTTGTAGAGCAGAAGGCCGAAAGAGAGTATTTCGAGATTAAAGAGCCAATTGTGTTCAAGAATGAGGAGAATGGTGTAGAATTAATGGCTCTGCCAGCTGAGGAATACTCAGCCAGTGTTATGATCGACTATAACTCAGCTGTCTTGGGTAATCAATTTGCTTCAATCAATAGCCTTGATGAGTTTGCGGAAAATATTGCCCCCAGTAGGACTTTCGTCTTTTTTAGAGAGCTTGAATTCCTCTGGAAAAATAATTTGATAAAAGGCGGTAACCTGGATAATGCAATTGTTGTGCTAGATAGGGAAGTTGAACAAGAGGAACTTGACAGAATTGCCGATTTGTTCAATAAGCCTAGGATTGGCGTTAGACCACAAGGAATATTGAGTAATACTAAACTCCATTTTTCTAATGAGCCAGCTAGGCATAAGCTCCTGGATCTTATAGGAGATCTCACTCTTGTCGGAACAAGATTGAAGGGTAAAATAATTGCTACAAGATGTGGTCATCAGGCCAATGTTAGCTTTGCCCATGCTATTAAAGAGGCTATTATAAAGGAGAAGGACAGAAGTATCGCCCCTGTTCCAGATTCCTCCAAACCACCCCTATACGATATTCAGGACATTATGAGGCTTTTGCCCCATAGGCCGCCTTTCTTACTTGTTGATCGAATACTTGAAATGACAGAAACAAGAATTATGGGGCAGAAAAATGTGACAATGAATGAGCCATTTTTTGTGGGGCACTTTCCTAAAGAACCTGTTATGCCGGGAGTTCTCCTGGTTGAAGCAATGGCTCAGTGTGGGGGTATTCTAGTTCTGGGTGGCGTCGAAAAT
Organism: uncultured Porphyromonadaceae bacterium; assembly: GCA_964446195.1. GTDB lineage: Bacteria > Bacteroidota > Bacteroidia > Bacteroidales > UBA12481 > JAUVKA01. Next base: position 9,839 of record CAYUNU010000001.1, read on the forward strand.
CCGGAATCTTATAGTACCTATTTCCTTAAAATTGATAACGTCAGATTTAAAAGGAAGGTAGTCCCAGGAGATACACTTATTTTTAGTCTTGATTTAATTGAGCCAATTAGAAGAGGAATTGCTAAAATGAGAGGACAGGCTTTTGTTGGAGGAGTTTTAGCAGCCGAAGGAACAATGATGGCTCAAATTGTAAAAAATAAATAGTTACTAAATGATCCACCATCTAACAAATATTGATTCTAAAGCCCGCATAGCTGAGGGTGTTACTGTTGAGTCTTTTACCAGCATTTCAGGTGATGTTGAAATTGGAGAAGGAACTTGGATTGGACCCAATGTAACTATTATGGATGGTGCAAGAATTGGAAAGAACTGTAAGATTTTTCCAGGTGCTGTCATATCCGCAATCCCACAAGATCTGAAGTATAAAGGTGAAGAAACTCAAGTTTTGATTGGAGATAACGTTCTTATAAGAGAATGCGTGACCATCAATAAAGGAACAGCTGCCCTGGGCCATACAAAAGTGGGGGATAACTGCCTCCTGATGGCATATGTTCATGTTGCCCATGACTGTGTTGTTGGGAATAGTGTTATTCTTGTCAATAGTGTAGGTTTGGCGGGAGAAATAACAATCGGAGATTTCGCATATATTGGGGGAATGGTTGGGGTTCATCAATTTGTTAATATTGGCGCATACACTATGATTCAGGGAGGATCATTGGTGGGACAAGATGTCCCCCCTTTTGTAATGGCCGGACGATATCCTGTTCAGTACACAGGCTTAAATATTATTGGACTGAGACGAAGAGGGTTTGAAAATGAACGTATAGATCAGATTCATGAGGTTTATAGAATGATCTATAATCAAGGTCTTAATACAACACAAGCCTTGGAGGAAATAGAAAAAGCCCTGCCATCATCTGAAGATCGTGATCAAATAGTAAACTTTATTATTAATTCTAAGCGAGGAATTATTAAAGGATATCTGGAAAATTAGAAAATTCTTATTCTGAGGTGTCAAATAAAATTACCACCCATTTTCTGCACGCCACCCCTGGGCTGTGAGAGGAACAGTGTTCTCATCACTCAACACCAAATTGTTTCCCTCCGAAGCATCTGTGATATGTCCGATAATACTAATGCTGGCGTCGTTCTTTATTTTTTCAAATTGGTCAACCGAAACAGTAAACAATAGTTCATAATCTTCCCCTCCATTTAAAGCAGCAATCAATGAGCCTATGTTCATCTGGTTAGCAAGCTTTTCGGTCTCAGGATGAATAGGGATCCTGTCTGCATAAATTCTACACCCAACTTTTGATTCATGACATAAATGCAGCAGGTCAGATGACAATCCATCTGAAATATCAATCATTGCATTGGGGTGAATTTCTAGTTCTCTTAGTCCCTTTAATATATCAAAACGAGCCTCAGGTTTTAGTTGCTTCTCAATAAGATATTGATAACCACCTAGCTTGGGCTGGATTGTGGGGTCGTCCTCAAAAATCTTTTTCTCCCTTTGAAGAAGGGCCAGCCCCATGTATGAGGCCCCAAGGTCTCCGCTTACACAAATCAGATCATTATCCTTAGCTCCATTTCTGTAAATTGCTGTCCCAGGTGCTGCATTTCCTATAGCTGTAATGCTAATAACTAAACCAGTTAGGCTCGAACTGGTATCCCCACCAACAAGATCAACATCATACGTGTTGCAGGCAAGTTTGATTCCGTAATATAATTCTTCAATAGCTTCAAGACTCATCTTTGATGAAACTCCCAAGCTGACAGTTATTTGCTGTGGGATAGCATTCATTGCTGCAACATCAGAAAGATTTACAACAACAGCTTTGTAACCCAAATGTTTCAATGGTACATAGGTGAGGTCAAAATGAATCCCCTCCAGCAAAAGATCAGTGGTAATAACTATTTCGTTAATACCCGGGTCAATTACTGCAGCATCATCTCCAATGCCTTTTCGAGTCCCTATGTGCTTGATAATAATATCTTTGGTTAAGTGGTCAATAAGACCAAACTCTCCCAGTTCCTTTATGGTTTTTTGTTTGCTATTTTCACTCATACTCACGCTTTTCAAGTGCTACTAAAATACTACTTCTAATTCTATTAGGATTAATAGTTTTGCTTTTTGTATTTTTGCTTTCTATTTAGATAAGTTCTAAATAATTTTGTAGCACAATTGTGGAAGTTTGAAGAAGGAAAAAAATGACTAGCGAACAGGATAAATTACTTAGTGAAGTAACAGGTGGGGAATATAAGTACGGTTTTGTTACTGATATTGAAAATGATTTAATACCAAAAGGATTAGATGAAGGTGTTGTAAGGCTGATATCTAAAAAAAAGAGTGAGCCTGATTGGATGCTTGAGTATAGGCTAAAGGCTTTCAAACACTGGGAGACTCTAAAAATGCCCGACTGGGCGCACCTTAAAATACCTGAGATAGATTATCAGGATATTATCTATTATGCAGCCCCAAAGCAGAAAGTGTCTTTGAATAGTCTGGATGAAGTGGATCCCGAACTACTGGATACTTTTAACAAACTTGGTATACCTCTTGATGAACAGAAGCATCTTACAGGGGTTGCGGTTGATGCCGTTATCGATAGCGTATCTGTGAAAACTACTTTTAAAGATACTCTTGCCGAGAGAGGAATTATTTTTTGCTCTTTCAGTGAAGCCGTGAGGGAGCAGCCCGACCTGGTTAAGAAATATCTGGGTTCAGTGGTTCCCTACAGAGATAATTATTTTGCAGCACTTAATTCCGCTGTTTTTAGTGATGGCTCTTTCTGTTATATTCCCAAAGGAGTGAGATGCCCAATGGAATTGTCAACCTATTTCAGGATTAATGCTGCTAATACCGGGCAGTTTGAACGAACTTTAATTGTGGCTGATGATGATTCATACGTAAGTTATCTAGAAGGCTGTACCGCTCCGCAAAGGGATGATAATCAGCTTCATGCTGCTATTGTTGAGATAGTGGCAATGGAAAATGCCGAAGTTAAATACAGTACGGTTCAAAATTGGTATCCTGGAAATAAAGAGGGGAAGGGCGGGGTTTACAACTTTGTAACTAAGCGTGGCCTGTGCATGGGTAACAACTCTAAAATATCATGGACTCAGGTGGAAACCGGTTCGGCTATTACCTGGAAGTATCCTAGCTGCATACTTCGAGGGAATAATTCTGTGGGTGAGTTTTATAGCGTGGCTGTAACAAATAATTTTCAACAGGCCGACACAGGATCTAAGATGATCCATATTGGTAAGAACACCAAGTCGATAATCGTATCAAAGGGAATATCTGCCGGCAAAAGCCAAAATAGCTATAGAGGGCTAGTCAGGGTTTCGAAAAATGCAGAAAATGCACGCAATTTTTCCCAATGTGATTCACTCCTGTTGGGAGATCAATGTGGTGCCCACACCTTCCCCTATCTGGAGGTAGATAATAATACTGCCATTGTTGAACACGAGGCTACAACATCAAAAATAGGGGAAGATCAAATTTTCTATTGTAACCAGAGAGGTATTGAGACGGAGAAGGCAATTGGGCTGATTGTTAATGGTTATGCCAGAGAGGTTCTTAATAAACTTCCAATGGAATTTGCTGTGGAGGCACAAAAACTCTTGGCCATAAGCCTGGAAGGTAGCGTCGGATAATCAAGGTATTGTAGGTGAAATTATTAAAAATAAATATATAACAGCTATACCAAAAATGCTAAGTATTAAAAATTTAAAGGCAAGCATAGAAGGCAAACAGATTCTCAAAGGGATTAATCTTGAAGTTAAAGCGGGTGAAGTTCATGCTATAATGGGCCCAAATGGATCAGGAAAAAGCACACTCTCATCTGTACTTGCTGGAAGAGATATTTTTGAGGTTAATGAAGGTGAAGTGACTTATATGGGGAAAAATCTTTTGGAAATGTTGCCGGAGGTTAGATCCAAAGAGGGAATCTTCCTTGGATTTCAATATCCGGTTGAGATACCAGGAGTATCAATGGTTAACTTTATGAGAACGGCCGTAAATGAACATAGAAAATATAAGGGACTTCCGGATTTAGCGTCATCGGATTTTTTGAAGTTAATGAGGGAAAAAAAGGCACTAGTGGAAATTGATTCAGGCCTTGCCAGTAGATCCGTTAATGAAGGCTTTTCAGGTGGTGAGAAAAAAAGGAATGAGATCTTTCAAATGGCTATGTTGGAACCCCGACTGGCAATCCTGGATGAAACAGATTCGGGACTGGATATTGATGCATTAAAAACAGTGGCCTGTGGTGTTAATAATATGAAGTCACCAGAAACAGCAACTATTGTCATAACACATTACCAAAGACTATTGGAATACATCGTTCCTGATTATGTCCATATTTTATATAAGGGACGTATTGTGAAATCAGGAGGGAAGGAATTGGCTCTTGTTCTTGAGGAAAGAGGATATGATTGGATTAAGGAGGGAAATTAAAGATTTAACAAGATGTTTGAAGCGCAAACTGTACAAATAATAGATAAGCAATTCACCGATTGGTATAAAGATAAACAGGATGGTTTGATAGCGGGATCTAATCCTGTTTTCAACGCATACCGGGCCGAAGCAATAAATTGCTTCAAGACCCTGGGGGTTCCTGGTAAAAAAAATGAAAACTATAAATATTCCAATCTTAAGGAATTGTTTAATGTCCCTTATCACCGTTATCTCGAGCCTCGGAAAATTATTTTTTCAATTGAAGATATATTTAGTTGTGATATTCCTGAACTGGATACAGATTTATTGACGCTGGTTAATGGATATTATCATGATGATCAACCAGAACTGAAAAAATTAAGTAATGGCATCCTGATGGGAAGCATGGCAAAAGCCGCTGTTGAATATCCTGATCTAATGAAACGGCATTATGCTAAATATGCTGATCATAAAAAGGATGGCATGGTGGCACTGAACACAGCTTTTGCTCAGGACGGTACATTTATATATGTCCCGAAATCCTGCTCAACAAAAAAACCTATTCAAATAGTAAATATATTATTGAGCCCTGAAGATTTATTTGTTCAACATCGGAATCTTGTGATTCTTGAGGAGGGTGCTAGCGCCAAAGTAGTTGTTTGTGATCATTCTTTATCCGCTCGCAACTATCTAACCAATTCTGTTACAGAGGTGTATGTTGGTGAAAACGCTTCACTAGATTTTACAAAAGTCCAAAATGAACACGATGATTCAAGACAAGTGTCTTCATCTTTCGTTTTCCAGGAAAGGAATAGCCGTGTTACTTTTAACACAGTTTCACTTCATGGTGGATTTATAAGAAACAACCTAACTGCAACCCTCAATGGTGAGGGCGCTGAAAATACTACCCAAGGACTATTCTTCGCGGATAAGACTCAGCACATCGATAATTTTACTTTTATTGATCATGCCGTTCCAAATTGCCTGAGTCGACAGAATTTCAAAGGGATAATGGATGAGCACGCAACAGGTGCTTTTACCGGCCGTATCTTGGTGAGAAAGGATGCACAGAAAACAGAGGCATATCAAACTAATAATAATATATGCATGACAGACACTGCAAGGATGCATTCAAAGCCTCAGCTTGAAATATATGCTGATGATGTTAAATGTAGCCATGGAGCAACTGTCGGGCAGCTTGATGAGTCTGCCTTGTTCTATTTACAGAGTAGAGGAATACCTTGCCGGGAGGCCCGCCTTTTACTAATGGGTGCCTTTGGCTCTGAGATCCTTAAAAGTGTACAGGTTGAACCACTAAAGATTCGACTGGAAGAACTAGTTAGTCAGAGGTTAAGAGGAGAACTTTCAAGGTGTAATAGTTGCCCTCTGCATTGTGAAAATTAATGTGATTAGTAATTTTGATTATGAATTTCCCTGTTGATGATGTAAGAAAGGATTTTCCTGTTTTGAGCCAACAGGTGCACGGCCGTGATTTGGTTTACCTGGATAATGGCGCTACTACTCAGAAACCCGAAGTGGTAATAAACAAAATAAACGACCTTTATAGATTTAAAAATTCCTCCATACATCGCTCTGTTAATCATTTGAGCGATCTTATGACAAGGGAGTATGAATCCGCCAGAGCAATAATCAGAGATTTTATTGGTGCCAGAAATAGTAATGAAGTGATATTTACTTCAGGTGCAACGGGTTCCATAAATACAATTGCATATTCGTTTGGAGAAAGATTTGTTAACAAAGGAGATGAGATCATCGTTTCAGAAATGGAACATCATTCCAATATTGTCCCTTGGCAGATGCTCTGCGAAAGGAAGGGTGCCAAGCTGATAGTGCTGCCGATCGATGATATTGGCGAATTGAGGGTTGATCTCCTTCCATCACTAATAAATAAATCAACAAGATTACTGAGTGTTGCTCATGTGTCAAATTCATTAGGGACTATTAACCCTATTAAACAATTAATTCAAATAGCTCATGAACATGAAGTGCCGGTACTAATAGATGGCGCCCAATCAATACAGCACTCAAAGATTGATGTACAGGACTTGGATTGTGATTTCTTTGTTTTCTCCGGACATAAAATTTACGGACCTACAGGAATTGGAATCCTGTACGGTAAGGAAAAATGGCTCGGCCAGATTCCCCCGTATCAGGGTGGGGGAGATATGATCGACAGGGTGAGCTTTTCTGGCACAACTTATAATGAATTGCCGTTTAAATTTGAGGCAGGAACAACAAATTATGTCGGTGCTATTGCGCTGGCTGAATCTATTAATTATGTTAATTCTATCGGGATCGATTCTATAGAAAAGTATGAGTCTGAACTTCGTGACTATGCTACTAGAGAGTTAAATAATATCCCTGGAATTAAAATCTATGGACGTTCTAAATTGAAAGTTGCTATCTTTTCTTTTTTGCTTGAAAACATTCATCCATATGATGCAGGAATGGTTCTTGATAAATTAGGAATTGCCATCAGAACCGGAACTCACTGTACAATGCCAGTGATGGAGCATTTTGGTATTGATGGTACTATGCGGGCATCTTTTTGTTTCTATAATAAAAAAGAAGAAGTCGACAGTTTAATTGCTGGATTAAAGCTGGTTCAGGAGATGTTTACTTAATCCAACCCGAATTGATTTAAGCTTTATATTTATTTCCGAGGCATATAATTATTTTTGTTGCTAACCTTTGTCGTTGAATATTTGTAATTAGTATTATGAGCATAAAAGAAAATCAGGATAACATTATTGAAGAATTTTCAATGTTGGATGAGTGGATGGATAAGTATAATTATCTGATTGAGTTGGGTAAGTCTATTCCCCTACTGGATTCTTCAAAAAAGAAAGAGGAGAACCTGATAAACGGCTGTCAGTCAAGGGTTTGGCTGGATGCCCGTACTCAGGACGGAAAGATTCGGTTTAGCGCTGATTCTGATGCTATAATAACAAAAGGTATTGCTGCACTGCTAATAAGGGTATTGGATAACCATACTCCTGATGAAATTCTGGATACTGAGCTGTTTTTTATTAAAGTAATAGGTCTGAATGAACACTTGTCCCCAACCCGGTCAAATGGTTTAGTATCTATGCTGAAGCAAATGAAGCTTTATGCCTTGGCCTTTAAAACAAAAGAACAATCAAAATAATGCAGACAGAAATAGAAATAGTTAGGGTTTTAAAAACTATTTATGACCCTGAGATTCCGGTAAATATTTACGATTTAGGACTGATTTACAATATTCTTGTTAATGAAGATGGTAAGGTCACGGTTGATATGACCCTCACTGCCCCGGGGTGCCCTATGGCAGATCAAATAATGGCTGAAGTTGATGCTAAACTGAAAACAATAGAGGGGGTGGATGAGCTGGATCTGAAACTCACTTTTGATCCTCCGTGGACAAGAGATTTAATGTCGGAAGAAGCAAAACTCGAACTGGGATTTTTGTAAGAATTTATGTTAAATAATTTGAGTTGATAGATCATGAAAAAATAAGGGAAAAAGCTATTGAACTCGGTTTCTCAGCCTGTGGTTTCGCCAAAGCTGAGCCACTTCCCCTAAATAATATTCTAAATAGATGGCTGGACAATTCTAATCACGGCCAGATGAAATATATGGAGAAGAACAAGGACTTGAGACTTGATCCTACTCTTCTTTTTCCTGGCGCAAAAACGGTTATCAGCCTTGTAGCTTCCTATTATAACGAAGAGTTTGTTCCAGCTGAACCTCTAAAGATTAGCAGGTATGCTCCAGGCAGGGATTACCATAAGGTCCTTAGGCAAATGGGGAAACAACTAATCGATTGGACCTCAATTTCATTGCCAGAAATAAGTGCCAGGGTGTATGTAGATTCTGCTCCCATAATGGAAAAACAATGGGCTATGAGATCTGGTTTGGGGTGGATTGGGAAAAATACCTGTCTGATTAGGCCTGGCATGGGATCATGGTTTTTCCTTGCAGTAATTTTAACCGATCTGGAAATTACTCCTGATCCTGCCGAAGAAAGAGATTTGTGTGGTAATTGCACTCGTTGCATTGATGCCTGTCCCACTCAAGCATTATCCTCCCAAGGTTTCTTGGATGCCAGAAAGTGTATTTCCTATCAGACAATCGAGTTGAAAAATAATATACCTGTTGAATTCAAAGATAAAACAGATTTTTGGCTGTTCGGATGTGATCGCTGCCAAGAGGTGTGTCCGCATAATAGATTTGCTAAAAGTTCTTCAATAGAGGGATTTGAACCAAGGTTAGGGTTTATGAACCTAAACCCTCAAATAATAAATGAAATGAATCAGGAGGAATTTGACAATAGATTTTCAGGAACAGCTATAAGGAGAGCAGGACTCGAAAAACTAAAGCAAACAAGCTCTTTCTTATATCCTGATGTTTAGTTACTTTCGCTTTAGCCTGTAAAAAATGAGAACAGAAGTATCCATAGAAAAAGCAGAACCCCAATTTACTTATGGTCAGAAAATCATATTTATGGGAAGCTGCTTCGCTGAGCACATTGGAGCCAAACTTGTTGAAAGGAAGTTTAATGTCGAATTAAACCCCTTTGGGATCCTTTATAATCCGGTTTCCATTGCCTCTGGTATTCAAAGAATGATTAACCAAGAACCCTACGAAGAGGATGACCTGTTTTACCATCAGGGTTGGTGGCATTCCTTTGACCATCACAGTTTGTTTTCTAATGCGGATAAGCAAGTTTGTCTTTATGGAATCAACAGAAGGCTAGAAGGTGCCGGTAATTATTTAAGGGATTCAGAATATATTTTTATTACCCTGGGGACAGCTCATGTTTATCTGCAGAAAAGAGACGGGAGGGTTGTGTCTAATTGTCATCAGGTTAATCCTTCATTTTTTGATAACGAACTACTCAGAGTTGGTGATATAGTGAGAATGTATACCCTCCTGATCCAGGATGTCTCTTTGATAAATGAGGATATAAAATGGGTTTTTACTGTCAGTCCTGTGCGACATTGGAAGAATGGTCCGGTAGGGAATCAGGTTAGCAAGGCTACTCTCCTGTTGGCAGTTAATGAGCTGAACAATAAATTTGATCAGGTAAATTATTTTCCGGCTTATGAGTTATTTATGGACGACCTGAGAGACTATCGTTATTACGCCGATGATATGCTGCATCCGGGCTCACAAGGAGTCGAGTATACATGGCAAAAGTTTGTAGAAGCGTACATCAGCGGAACAACTTCAGGTGTTATGAGGTCGATAGAGTCGCTTGTTAAGGCAAAAAATCATAGGCCAAGAAATGCCGGATCTGAAGAACATATGAGCTTTTTTAATAAGCAAAACAAAGCTCTGGAAGTTTTATCCAGACAATATCCCGAACTAGATTTACAGGAGTTTATAGACTATTTTTCTCACCAGAAATCCTGATTTTCATTTAATAGTTTAATTAGTTTTTCGAGATCCTCCGGACTGTCAATACCAATACCTTTATAATCTGTTTCGACACATCTTATAGAATACCCATTTTCCAACCACCTTAATTGTTCGAGTTTTTCAAGTTGTTCTAAAGGAGTTGGTAAGAGATTGACAACATCCAATAGAGTTTGATAACGAAAAGCATATACACCTACATGTTGGTAGTATTTATTCTTTTCAAATAATGCCGAGATATTAGAGTTCCATGGGATAATAGCTCTGGAAAAATACATAGCATTCTTCTTGGAATTTAATACAACTTTTGGTCTGTCTGGATTTTTTAGATCATCATGACCTGTTATTTCATGAATAAGGGTAGCAATCTCTACCTGATCTTCAATGAATGCATCGCATAGGCCTTTTATTGCACCAGGGCTGATCATTGGTTCATCACCCTGGACGTTAATAATAACCTGATCCTGGGTATTCTTACCTTCGAAAATAATTTTTGCAGCCTCAGATATTCTCTCGGTACCGTTTTTGTGATCAGAAGAGGTCATCAATACTTTTGCGCCTGCCTGATTAGCAACATTGTAGATGTCCTGATTGTCTGTGGCTATATATACATCGTCCAGGGCCTTAGAGGCTTTTTCCCAGACTCTTACAATCATTGGTACTCCTTGAATCAATAATAGAGGCTTCCCCGGGAATCTGGTGGAAGCATAACGGGCTGGAATTATTCCTGTGAATTTCAATTTCATATTATAAGTGAAATAAGGGTAGGGCTGCAAGTTAGAAAAAACACAAGAAAGTTGTAAATTTACATTCATCTTACAATTTTGGGTAATCCTTTAGTAAATTCGCCGTTTAATCAAATAGTATGGATCTTCAAAAAGTAAAGCAACGGTTTGAGATTATTGGAAATGCGCCGGTCCTAAACCGAGCCATAGAAGTAGCTATTCAAGTAGCTCCAACAGATTTGTCTGTATTGATTACAGGTGAGAGTGGGTCGGGTAAAGAGCGTTTTCCGCAAATAATCCATCAGTATAGTTCAAGAAAACATGGGCCTTATATTGCTGTTAATTGTGGAGCTATTCCAGAGGGTACGATAGACTCAGAATTATTTGGTCATGAAAAAGGTGCCTTTACAGGGGCTCATGAGGCCAGAAAAGGTTATTTCGAAGTAGCTCATGGAGGTACAATATTTATGGACGAGATTGGCGAACTGCCCATCTCTACTCAGGTGAGATTGCTAAGAGTTCTTGAAACAGGTGAATTTATTCGAGTTGGTTCATCCAAAGTGCAGAAAACTGATATAAGACTGATTGCTGCTACTAATGTTGAAATTACAGAGGCTGTAAGAGATGGGAAATTTAGGGAGGATCTTTACTACAGACTAAATACTGTTCCGATTATTGTGGCCCCTCTCAGAGAGAGGGCTCAGGATATTTATTTGCTGTTTAGGAAATTTGCTCAGGATTTTGCGGAGAAATACAGAATGCCAGTATTACGTCTTGACGATGAGGCACAGACAGTTTTAGAGAGATACCACTGGAAAGGAAATGTCAGGCAATTGAAAAATATCACAGAGCAAATTTCCATTATTGAACAAGAGAGATTGGTTACTGGCGATAGATTGCGAATGTATCTGCCCGAGGAAGAATCCAGAAGGCTACCTGCATTATACTCAAAATCTGCTAATGAGCAGAGTTTTAATTCGGAGAGAGAAATCCTGTATCAGGTTCTTTTTGATATGAAAAAGGATATGACGGACCTCAAAAAACTAGTACACGACCTGATGATTCATCAGGGTGATGATCTTCCTGATAGTGATGAACATAGTCATCTCGTGCATAAACTATTTGAAGAAGCGGATACTGTTGTGGAAAGAACTGCACCACAGTCGCCAAGTATTAATGTGAAAAGGATGGATGAATCGGAGATTGAAGATACTGAGGAGATTATAGAGGAGTCATTGTCGCTGGAGGAAAAAGAAATTGAACTGATACAAAAAGCACTCAAAAGGCATAATGGCAAAAGAAAGCTGGCAGCCCAAGATCTTGGTATCAGTGAAAGAACATTGTACAGAAAAATAAAAGAGTATAATATTGATGAATAAACTGAGGAAAATATTTACAATGTTTTTACCTGTTTTGTCTGTGCTGGTTGTGGTAAATGCTTGTTCTGTAACATACTCAACTTCAGGGGCTTCTATCCCCGAAGCTGCAAAGACTATATCCGTCTTGTATTTTCCTAATCGAGCGGATATTGTTAACCCCGGGCTGAGCTCGGAATTTACAGAATCTCTTAAGGATAAGTTTATTTCGCAAACAAAACTTGAGATGATCTCAGATGGTGGCGACCTTAGCTTTGAAGGGGAAATATCTCAGTATTACACCAGACCCGCTGCAATCAGTGGCAATGAAACTGCTTCTTTAACAAGATTGACTATCGGTATTAAAGTAGTTTTTACAAACGAATTGGATCCCGACAAGAACTTTGAATCAACATTTTCGCACTCTGAGGATTTTGATGCTAATCAAAGTCTTGAGCAGGTAGAAGGCGAGCTCGTTCCGCAAATATTAGAGAGAATTATTGAGGACATATTTAACAGAGCAGTAGTAAATTGGTAGTAATGAACAAAGATCAATTCCATCAATATATGAAATACCCTGAGCAGCTAAATGCTGATTCTCTGGTAGAGCTGGAAGATCTTGTTGCTGAATATCCCTATTTCCAAACTGCCAGGATGCTATTTGTGAAAAACCTTAAGAATATTGATAATATTAGGTTTAACAGACAGCTAAAGTATGCTGCGGCCTATATTAATAATAGGCAGTTCCTTTTTGGCCTTCTTAATGGTATTAGGATTTCAGAGGATGGTTCATTTTTCCCTCTGACCCCAAAAGATGAGCTCGTTTATGATGATGTTTTAGCTACAGGTGATATACTCTCCCTTTCTGAAGAATATCAGGATAAGACATTCCCTGAACCCAGTTTGGTCGAGCTTCCCGGATATGATAAGTCGATTTATGTTAATGAATTGGAAAAATATATTCCTGTTGCCGATATGGAGCTCTTGCTATTTGATTTACAGGATGAGGATAAGGAGACACTGGAATTTGACTTTGATAGCAAGCTGCCTGAGATATCTTCTCAGGAAATTGAACATCATGGCCAACAAAAGAGTTTGTCTGATAATGTGGAAAACTCAGACAGTAAGGGGGTTAAGGCGCGAGATCTGATAGATGAATTTATTCGTGCAAATCCCAGAATGCCTAAACCTTCAGATCTAAGTGAGGAGGTTAAGGGCGTTTCCACTGAAAGTAGCAAGAATAGTGATGCCTACATGACAGAAACTCTGGCAGAGATATACCTCTCTCAGGGCTATTATTATAAGGCCTTAAACGCCTATGAAAAATTAAGTTTGAAATATCCTGAAAAAAGTATTTACTTTGCATCTCAAATTGAAAAAATTAAAGAGCTTATAACTAATCAATAAGGAATAAAAATCATGACTTTATTTAGCTTAATTTCTGTACTTATAATTGTGGTTGGTGTCTTACTGACCCTCATCGTTTTAGTGCAGAATTCAAAAGGTGGAGGGTTGGCATCCAATTTCTCAGGATCTAATCAGGTGATGGGTGTTAGGAAGACAACCGATTTTCTTGAAAAAGCTACCTGGACATTGGCTATAGCCTTATTAGTTTTAAGTTTGGCTGCCAGCATGACTATCCCGCGTGAGGGTGATGGTGCGAATCGTTCAGTTATTGAGAGCCAGATCAGAAATGCTGTTGATCCAACTCAAATCCCTGAATTCCCTACTACTATTCCTAATGGAGCAGCCACTGGAGCAGGAACTCAGACTCCTCCTGCAGAGAAATAAAAAAAAATATTGGATGAATAAAAAAAGGGATTGTAAAAATCCCTTTTTTTTTGATGTCAGCTTGTCAGTTTTATTCCCCTTCCTATGAAAATCTGTCCCCTAACGGCAGAAAATTGATCCAATAATCCATTTGGCACAAAATATGATCATCGCTCATCGCAATTAATACTAAACAAATACTTAAAAATTTTAAATATGGCTAATGTAAATATTAAACCATTGGGCGACAGGGTTCTTGTTGAACCTCAGGAGGCGGAAGTAAAAACAGCTGGTGGAATTATTATTCCTGATTCTGCAAAAGAAAAACCTCAAAAAGGTGTCGTTGTGGCTGTCGGCTCCGGAACAAAGGAAGTTGAAATGGAAGTTAAAGAGGGTGATGTTGTATTATATGGTAAATATTCAGGCAACGAACTTCTTCTTAACGAAAAAGAATATCTAATTATGAGACAATCAGATATTTTGGCTGTGATTTAATTAAAAGTGAAACCAATAAAATAAGATAAAATGGCTAAGGAAATAAAATTTGATATAGAGGCCCGGGATCTGCTGAAGAAGGGTGTCGATCAACTGGCAAACGCAGTAAAAGTTACATTAGGCCCTAAAGGTCGTAATGTTGTTATTGAGAAGAAATTTGGAGCCCCTCAGGTTACTAAGGATGGTGTTAGTGTAGCGAAAGAAATTGAGCTGGAAGAGAAGTTTGCTAATATCGGAGCACAAATGGTTAAGGAAGTTGCTTCAAAAACATCTGATGACGCAGGTGATGGTACTACTACTGCAACTGTTCTTACTCAGTCAATTGTTGCTGTTGGTTTGAAAAACGTTACAGCGGGTGCAAACCCAATGGATTTGAAACGCGGTATCGATAAGGCTGTTGCCAAAGTTGTTGAGAAACTTAAGGCAATGTCGAAAACTGTTGGTGATGACAACAAAAAGATCGAGCAGGTTGCTACTATTTCTGCTAACAACGATGCCGAAATTGGAAAGCTTATCGCTGATGCAATGAATAAGGTTAAAAAGGAAGGCGTTATAACTGTTGAAGAAGCAAAAGGAACTGAAACAACTGTTGAGATTGTTGAAGGTATGCAATTCGATCGAGGATATATCTCTCCTTATTTTGTTACTGATACCGAAAAAATGGAAGCCGTATTGGAAGCTCCATATATCCTGATTTATGACAAGAAGATTTCAGCAATGAAAGATCTTCTTCCTGTCTTGGAAGCAACCGCTCAATCAGGTCGTCCACTTATGATTATTGCCGAAGATGTAGAGGGTGAGGCTTTAGCTACTTTGGTAGTAAACAAACTTCGCGGAAGCCTTAAGATTGCAGCTGTAAAAGCTCCTGGTTTTGGTGATCGCAGAAAAGAGATGCTTCAAGACCTTGCCATTCTGACAGGTGGGGTTGTTATCTCCGAAGAAACAGGTATGAAGTTAGAAGGCACTACTCTAGATATGCTGGGCTCTGCCGAGAAAATCACTGTTGACAAAGAAAATACAACTATCGTTAATGGTTCAGGTGAAAAAGATCAAATATCTTCACGTGTTAACCAAATCAAAGCTCAGATTGAAACTACTACCTCTGATTATGATAGAGAGAAACTACAGGAACGTTTGGCTAAATTAGCTGGTGGTGTTGCAGTTCTTTATGTAGGTGCTGCCTCTGAAATCGAAATGAAAGAGAAGAAGGACCGTGTCGATGATGCACTGAGTGCTACAAGAGCTGCTGTTGAAGAAGGAATTGTTCCTGGTGGTGGTGTTGCTTATGTAAGAGCAATAAGTGCTTTGGAAAAGCTTAAAGGTGATAATGATGATCAAAATACCGGTATTGCAATCGTGCGCCGTGCTCTCGAAGAGCCTCTACGTCAGATTGTGATGAATGCAGGTAGTGATGGATCAGTTATTGTACAGGAAGTTAAGAATGGTAAGGATGATTTTGGTTTCAATGCACAATCAGGGAAATACGAGAATCTTCTGGAAACTGGTGTTATCGATCCTACTAAAGTCACAAGAGTTGCTCTTGAAAATGCTGCTTCCGTGGCTGGTATGATACTGACTACAGAAACAGTCATTGCCGAGATTCCTGAAGAGAATCCTCCAATGCCGGGTGGTGGACCAGGCATGGGTGGCATGGGTGGAATGATGTAAGCTGATAAATTTCACAAATTATATTCGAGCCTCTCATCATTTTGATGAGAGGTTTTTTTTATCTTTAGATTCAAAAACTACTTTAAAATACTATTATGAAAACACGTACATTTCACCTAATAATTATCCTGATTTTTGCTTTTAGCAATGTAAGTAGAGCTCAGATTTCTGACCCAAACCGCTTAAGTGAACCCCATCAATTGAAAACTGACCTGGTTGGAACATACCCCCAAGAGGTATTGGCGTATAGCTGGTACGCAGATTTCTGGTTTCTTTATGAAACAAGCTATATTACATACACTTCTTTTGGTGAAGCTAGCGAGATAAGAATCGTTAGTGAGGAAGGTGAGTCAAGAACACTAAATACCTATAATTCAGATCAAAATATCACAGAGTCGCTTATGCAGTATAAAGAGGGTGATAATTGGGTCAATACTGAACGATATAGGACAGAATATCTCGATGCTTTTATGGAGGCTAATAGTATTAGTGAGTCATGGAATGGATCATCCTGGGAAATTGATTTTGGGACCCAATATGAGTACACCTTTGATGGCGATCAAGTTTCTGCTATGATTATTAAAATATATGATAAGGAAGCTGGTGAATGGATAAATTCTTCCAGAGTAACCCATACCTATTCAGGAGGAGAAGGACAAGTTGCTGAGAGTATTTCTGAAACATGGCAAGACGGAGCTTGGATAGCAAGTGCCAAAACAAGGTACGAGTGGGCAGACAATAATATTAGTGTAATGTATATGTCTGGTTGGGTTGACGGAGCTTGGGATGAGTCTGCGAAGATGGTTTATGAGTATGGTGAAAACGGGTCAATGACATTAACTATGTATTCCGACTATGGTGATGGTTCTTGGTCGCCTGCTCAAAGGTTTATTGATAACAATGATTCACATGGTAATGCGGTTTTATCTACTGTTGAGTTTTATACTACCCAATGGGATATGTTGAGCGGTTTAAAATTTCTTTTAAGCTACGATGGGAATAATGTTGTTGAAAGAATTACTCAATCTTATAGTCTTTTTGAGCCAGGCACTGAGGTTGAACTCAATACACCGGAGTGGGAAAATGTTTATAAAGAGGAATTTAAGGAGTTTGCCTCTCTATCAACTGATCCCCTGATAATATCCTCTGAAACTGTTGAGCATTACCCAAATCCAGCCAAAGAAGCTGTAACTCTGAAGCTGAGTAAACTGAAAAATAATACTCTTTCAATTACTGTCATGAACCCTGCCGGCCAGATTAGTCTTTCAGAAAAAGTTTATGTACCAATTGATGAGTTTCGCCATACTCTACGCTTAAATGAATTGCCATCAGGTATATTTGTTGTTATTGTTAAGGATGAATCTGGCAGAGTTGTATCTAGCTCCAGGTTGGTACACCAGCAGTAGTAATCTTACCTATAAATTTTATGATATTCATGAAGTATGAAAAGAATCGTTCTCCTTCTGATTACTTCAGTTTTGGTTTTTGGGCTTCAGGCTCAGGATAAAAAAACACCCAAAGCTGTTGCACCATATACACCTGCCGTGATGGCTAATGGTACCCTTTATATATCAGGCCAAATTCCCAGGGTTCCCAAAACGGGGAAAATGATTAAGGGGGATATAAAAAAGGCTACCACCCAGTCTATGAAGAATATAGGCGTCCTCCTTAAGGAAAATGGTATGGATTATGAAGATCTGGTAATGGTAAATATCTACATGACAGATATGGATAATTATCAGGCGATTAATGAAGTGTACAAAACATTCTTTAAGAATAGCAAGTTTCCAGCCAGAGCTGCCATACAGATAGGCCGTTTGCCTCTGGATGCTGATATCGAAATTTCAGGGATAGCGGTTAAGGACCATTAAATAAGGATAATAGGACTTTGAATTGTTGTTTTCCATTTGATGGGAAATGAATATCTTTGCGCAAAATTGGAGGAGGGGTTTTATCCATGAAGAACTACAGAAATTTCTGCATTATAGCTCATATTGATCACGGCAAGAGTACGCTTGCCGATCGCCTGTTGGAGGCAACTGGTACTGTGACAGGCAAAGATCGTCAGGCGCAAGTGCTAGATAATATGGACCTTGAACGGGAACGGGGTATAACGATAAAAAGTCATGCTATCCAGATGGAATATAACTTTAAGAGTCAGGACTATTTCCTGAACCTCATCGATACCCCGGGGCATGTTGATTTTTCCTACGAAGTATCTAGATCAATTGCTGCCTGCGAAGGGGCCCTACTTGTTGTTGATGCAACTCAGGGTATTCAGGCTCAAACAATTTCCAACCTCTATTTAGCTATTGATAATGAACTGGAGATAATCCCGGTCTTGAATAAGATGGATCTCCAAACTGCAATGCCGGAGGAAGTTAAGGATACGATTGTTGATTTAATAGGGTGTGCGAGAGAGGATATTCTTGAAGCAAGTGGAAAAACCGGGGAAGGTGTGGAGGAGATATTGAAGCAAATAATTGAAAAAGTGCCGCCCCCAGTTGGTGATACCGAAGCCCCCTTGCAAGCTTTGATTTTCGACTCAATATACAATTCTTACCGCGGAGTGATGGCGTATTTTAAAATCATTAACGGAGAAATTCGTAAGGGTGATAAGGTGAAGTTTGTAAATACCGGTAAGGGATATTTTGCTGATGAAATAGGAGTGCTGAAATTGAAAATGCACCCACGTGAAGTTCTGAGAGCTGGTGATGTAGGTTACATTATTTCGGGTATAAAGGTTTCAAAGGAGGTGAAGGTAGGCGATACTATTACACATGTAGATAGGCCGTGTGTAGGAGCAATTGAGGGTTTTGAAGATGTGAAACCTATGGTTTTTGCCGGAATTTACCCCATCGATAGTGAAGATTATGAGGATCTTAGAGATGCAATCGAAAAGCTTGTTCTTAATGATGCCTCTCTTACCTATGAGCCGGAATCATCGGTGGCTCTTGGATTTGGCTTCAGATGCGGTTTTCTGGGATTATTACACATGGAGATAGTGCAGGAACGCCTTGATAGAGAGTTTGAAATGAATGTCATTTCGACAGTTCCAAACGTATTTTACCAGGTGTTCCTGAAAAGTGGAGTTATGGAGGATGTTTATAACCCATCAGGATTGCCGGATCCTACTCTTATTGATAGAATTGAAGAACCATTTATCAGAGCTCAGGTAATTACCCTGCCTGATTATATTGGGCCGATTATGAAATTGTGCCTGGAGAAAAGAGGAGAACTAAAATCTCAGGTTTATCTTACAACGGATAGGGTGGAGCTGACTTTTGAATTGCCCCTGGCCGAAATAGTGTTTGATTTTTATGATAAACTGAAGTCCATATCAAAGGGGTACGCATCATTTGATTATCACCAAGTGGGCTTTGTCCCCGCGAAACTGGCTCGCCTGGATATTTTGTTGAATGGAGAGATGGTTGATGCTCTGTCAAGTCTTATTCATGTTGATAATGCATATTCGTTTGGACGTAGGATGTGTGTCAAGCTAAAAGACCTAATACCAAGACAGCAGTTTGATATAGCCATACAGGCTGCTATTGGAGGTAAAATTATTGCAAGAGAAACTATTAAGGCTTATAGGAAAGACGTAACCTCAAAGTGCTATGGTGGAGATATCACCAGAAAAAGGAAACTCCTTGAAAAACAGAAAAAAGGCAAAAAAAGAATGAAGCAGGTGGGAAATGTTGAAGTTCCACAAACAGCTTTCCTAGCCGTCCTTAAACTGGATTAATTACTCCTTGATAAGCTTATACCCCTTTCCATGAACATTGATTATTTGTATGGAGGGTTCAGTTTTCAGATGCTTCCTTAATTTTGTTATATATACATCCATGCTTCTGGCATTGAAGTAGCTGTCGTCTTTCCATATGGCTTTGAGAGCATAGTTCCTTTCCAGAATTTGATTGCTGTATTGGCAAAGTAATTTTAATAAATCAGATTCTTTGGTAGTGAGCTTTATTGAATCTGACTTATTGGTTAGTGTTTGTTTATTTGCATCAAATAAAAAACTTCCCAGTCTAAAATTTTCCTGATTTGTGCTTTTTGTTGTCCTACGCAGTATAGCTTCAATCCTCATTAACAGCTCTTCCATACTGAAAGGTTTGGTGATGTAATCATCTGCACCTATGTTAAAACCTGCTAGTATATCGCTCTTCATCGATTTAGCTGTGAGGAAAATGAAGGGAACATCTGTGTCCATTATGCGTATGTCCTTTGCAAGAGTGAACCCGTCTTTTATAGGCATCATTACATCCAAAATACATAAATCATAATGATCGCGTTTAAAAGCTAATAAACCTTTTTCTCCATCAGCCTGAAGCTCAGTTTCATATCCCTTGGCAATAAGATACTCCTTGAGCAAAGACCCTAGGTTTGTATCATCCTCAACTAATAAAATTCTTGTTTTGTCCATAAAGCAATTTAATCAAGCTTGTAAGGTAAGAACAACTGGAAAATTGTCCCCTTCCTAATTTCACTTTCTACTTTAATAGTTCCTCCATGATCATCCAATACTTTCTTTACATAACTAAGTCCAAGGCCAAAACCTTTGACATTATGTAGGTTACCTGTAGGAACTCTGTAGAATTTTTCAAATATCCTTTTCTGATTATCTCTGCTAATCCCAATCCCATTATCACTCACAACTATTTCAATTCCAGCCTTCTTGTTTCTAGTTTGGATTCTGATAATCGGCTTATCTCCTGAATATTTCAAGGCATTATCAAGTAGGTTGTAAAGAATATTTGTAACATGCACTTCATCAGCCAAAATACTGCGATCATCACTAGCCAAATCAAGCTCAACCTTGGCATTAATCTGGTTTATTTGAAGGCTCATTTTATCCACCACCTTGTTAATCATTTCGTTTACCAGTAGGTGTTTGAAGTTAAGATTAATTTTCCCTTCATCAAAAATTGACATTTGTAGTACTTTTTCAACCTGCGCTGCCAATCTTTTACTCTCATCTTTAATTAGATTCGAGACATGAGATAAACTTTTCTTATCCATTGGTATCGTCTCGTCACCAAGCATCTGGGATGCAAGGGAAATGGTGGAAATGGGCGTTTTAAGTTCATGTGTCATGTTGTTAATAAAATCATTTTTAATCTCTGAGAGCTTCTTTTGCTTGAATATTACCAATATAGTTAGCAAGGATACTATGAGAAGCCCGATGGTCAGCATTAATGATGCCCCAGCCATGAAGCTTACCGATCTTAGTAGAATATTTTTCTGGTTGGGGAAATATAATACCAGAAACTCTGGCCTCGGGGAAATATCATGAGGGAAAAGCTGCTTGGCAATTTTAACAGCATGACTTTCTGGGTTGAACTCTTCGCTCCTGAAAACGTATTGCAAGTTACCTTTTCTAACAGCGTACTCATATTTTACTTCATCTCCAAGATCACTGAGTTCATTTCTTATCACCGTATCTAACATCAACCTCGGTATGCGGTCTTCTATCTCACCGTCAAATTGTACTGCTTTTTTAAACACTCTCTCTAAAATGATTCTTTTATTGGAAATAAGATCTTTATAATCAGAGACTATGTCTGAGTTTGAGATCAATGATCTTGTATGACTGGGAGAGCTATTGGCTCCGTATATAGAGTTGTCGGTTACATACAGAATGGTATCACCTGTTAGCAGGTCAATGCTGGTGTTAATTGATAATCCCGGATTTACGTTTGTATCAAGATTAAAAAATAATTCTCCATTATCAGCAATGTTAATATCACCCGCGCCTAAAGTTACTGGCTGGTCGATGGAGATTTCTTCACCTAGGGATGCATTCTCTTTATCTGTCTCTTCTTTTAGATCTTCCAGAATCTCATATGTTTCCAAGGTAGATATGATTCTGTCCAAGGCATCATTGCTGAGCTGGCGGAACTGCATTTCCTGGACCCGAATTGCATTTTTTATCCATGCAAACTGCACAATAATCAACGCGGAGAGGGCCAATCCGGTAAAGATGGCTAACAACCATATTTTGCGATTGCTCATGCTTCCAAAGATATAAAAAGCTTTAATGCACCTTTTTAAAAAAATATTGAAGTTTCAGACAATGAAAATGGACTTTATCCTATTAAATCCATGGCTGTATGGGTGATGGATCCAGTACATAAACACCTCTAATGCCGGAAATTTTTTGAATCTTATCTAATAAATAATCATATTCATCTCGACTTGTTTCTTTCATTAGCAGGAACAAATAATCTACTTGCTTAAAGCCCTTAATCCAGAGTCCTTCCAGAGTTCTGTTTTTCAATAATCTTAAGGGGCCAAATTT
>CAYUNU010000002.1:0-1493 GCA_964446195.1 uncultured Porphyromonadaceae bacterium
TATATCAAAATGGACTTCTGAAATCAGTGGCATACCTTTATGACCTTCACCCAGATGATCTACTTGGCCTTGATCGACTTGGAGAAAAATCTGTTTCAAATATTTTAAATTCTCTAAATGAATCAAAACAAATACCTTTTCAAAGAGTGTTGTATGGAATTGGCATAAGATATGTCGGGGAAACAGTTGCTAAAAAACTGGCCCAGGCAATGAAGTCAATGGAAAACCTGATGCTAGCCTCTAAAGAACAACTACTTGAA
This sequence comes from uncultured Porphyromonadaceae bacterium, assembly GCA_964446195.1. Classification (GTDB taxonomy): domain Bacteria; phylum Bacteroidota; class Bacteroidia; order Bacteroidales; family UBA12481; genus JAUVKA01. The sequence continues at coordinate 261 of CAYUNU010000002.1, forward strand.
GTAAATGAAATTGGCGAAAGAATAGCAGATAGCTTACTGAATTATTTCAGCCTGCCTGAAAACATTGCCATTATTGAAAGGCTAAAAGAAAAAGGCTTAAAAATGGCAGTAGAACTAAACACCAAACCTCATAGTAATGTTTTAAATGGTCAATCATTTGTAGTTTCAGGAGTATTCCAAAAACTTTCCAGAGATGAACTCAAAAATTTAATCGAAGAATACGGAGGTAAAAATACAGGTTCTATATCTGCAAAAACTTCTTATGTTATTGCTGGATCCAAGATGGGGCCTGCAAAATTAGAAAAAGCCGGAAAACTGGGAGTACCGATCCTCTCTGAAGAGGATTTCCTTGCATTAATTGATTATAAATTTTCATAAGTTTGTGTTGTGAGTTTAGTTAGCGTCCTACAAGAAAAAATACTTATTCCCAGAAAGTGGAAACAGTATACAAATAATCGTCCCGCAGCCCAATTTATTGGTCTGCATAAGGCAAAAAAGATTGGTATTATTACTGATTTTCGCGAGACAAGCCTCGTGAGGGTTGTCTCAGATTTTCATAAAAAAATTAAGCAGGAAGGGACAACTATCAGCCTTGCCGCAATATTGCAGGATCAAAGAAACAATTTTAACCAATTCGAATACGAAAGGCAGTTTCCCGGTAGTCTGGTCTATTTAATAGCAAGCGATGAGATCAACCGCTGGGGTCAGGCACAGGCAAAGGTTATTAAACCATTCCTGGATCAGAGTTATGACATTCTCTTTTATCTCGACAGAACGCCATCTTTTACTCTCCTTGATCTCATGCTGTCATGCAACTCAAAAATGGTCGCTGGGAGAATGGGTGAAGGCAGAGATATTCTGGATTTCGGAATAGAGCTAGATCCATCAGCTCCCCTGGAAAGTGTAACAGATAATCTTTATAAATACCTTATCAGCATCGGAGCTCAAAAAGAAAACAAAGAGATTGGAAAGCCTGATCTGAAATTATTCTAAAACACACATACCAATGAACAAACACCCTTTCAGCGGAACCGGGGTCGCTCTCGTAACTCCTTTTTCTATTACAGGTAAAATTGATTATCCCAGTCTTACCCGCCTGGTTAAACATGTCACTAAAGGCAATGTTGATTATCTGGTTGTTATGGGAACAACAGGAGAATCAGCGGTTCTTTCTAAAGAGGAAAGAGATTCAGTCATTACTCACATTTTGGAAGCTAATGTTAATGATCTGCC
>CAYUNU010000002.1:1593-30735 GCA_964446195.1 uncultured Porphyromonadaceae bacterium
TAAAAATATTATTGCAACTAAAGAAGCCTCAGGAAACCTCGAGGCTATTATGAAAATAATCCAGAATAAACCCGAAGGATTTGAAGTAATATCCGGTGATGATGCTTTATCACTACCCCTAATATCGATTGGAGCTATAGGCGTTATATCTGTTATAGCTAATGCCCTACCAAAGGAAATGAGTTCATTGATAAATTTGTGCCTCCAAGACGACTATCTTTCTGCCAGAAAATTCCAGTATCAGTTAGTAGACATTATTGGCAGCATATTCGAAGAGGGCAACCCTGCTGGAGTAAAGTCGGTTCTCAAACATCAAAAAATCACTGAACAACACGTAAGATTACCTTTGGTTGAAGTAAGTGAGATGCTTGACAAAAAAATCCAAACCCTTTGTGATCAAATACTTAAAGCCTAAGCAGATCTTCTAAGCCGACGGTTGAGCCTCTCCCCCTGCACGGCCATGACACTGTTTATACTTCTTGCCACTACCACAGGGACATGGATCGTTACGCCCCACCTTCTTTTCTACCCTTACAGGTTGAACCTTTTTGGGTGGACCACCTCCTTGTCCTCCTGAACTATCTGATGAACCATAGGAAGGCATATCCGTCTTACTGGTTTCGTAATTACTCATATCCAATTTCTTCCTCGCCTGAGCCTCTCTTACCTGCTCAGGTTCGCGAATAGGAATTTTCCCCTTCATCAGTAATGAAATAACCTCTCGGTTAACCTTGTTCATCATGTTTTTAAAGAGATCGAAGGACTCCAGCTTATAAATCAATAGTGGATCCTTCTGCTCATAGGAAGCGTTCTGTACAGATTGCTTGAGCTCACCCATCTCCCTGAGGTGCTCTTTCCAGGCCTCATCAATAGTAGCCAATACCGCGCCTTTCTCGAATGACTTTACTAACTCACGATTCTTAGTATCGTAACATTTTTTTAGATTAGCATTAATCTGCATTGTTTTTGTGCCATCCGTTATAGGCACAAGAATATTTTCATACTGATGGGCAGCTCTCTCGTATACATCTTTAATAACTGGCCAGGCCTGCTTGGCCATGTAAATATTTTTCTCCTCAAATGTTTTCAGGACTTTTAGATAAAGTTCATCCGCCAAAACAGGAGCTTTCTTGGTTTTAAATTCTTCTTCTGTAAAAGGGCAATCATGTGCAAGAACCCTGATTAAATCCATCCGGAGTCCTTCATAATCATCCATAGCTTTAAACTCTTCAACCATGGTATCACTCAGATCATTGATCATATTGGCAATATCCATTTCAATTCGTTCCCCATGAAGAGCATGCTTTCTCATGCTATAAACAACCTCCCTCTGGCTATTCATAACATCATCATACTCAAGCAAACGCTTACGAATTCCGAAGTTGTTCTCCTCAACCTTCTTTTGTGCACGTTCAATAGACTTGGTGATCATGGAATGCTGGATCATTTCACCCTCCTTCAATCCCATCCTATCCATCAGCTTCGAAACCCTGTCGGATCCAAACAGCCGCATCAAATCATCTTCCAGCGACACAAAAAACTGTGATGATCCCGGATCACCCTGACGACCGGCACGTCCTCTTAACTGACGGTCAACCCTCCTCGACTCATGCCTTTCAGTACCAATAATCGCCAATCCACCAGCTTTTTTTACTGTAGGATGAAGCTTGATATCTGTTCCCCTACCCGCCATGTTAGTGGCTATAGTAACAGCTCCGGGCTGACCGGCAGAAGCAACAACATCTGCCTCTCTCTGGTGCAGCTTTGCGTTAAGAACATTATGCTGAATACCCTTCATCTTGAGCATCCGACTGAGTAACTCAGATATTTCAACCGAGGTAGTACCAACTAATACTGCCCTCTCCTTATTTACTAACTCAACAATCTCATCACTAACAGCATTGTACTTCTCTCTCTTGGTTTTATAAACCATATCCTCCCTGTCATCTCGAACAATAGGCTTATTGGTTGGCGTAACAACAACATCCAACTTGTAGATATCCCATAATTCACCCGCTTCCGTTTCAGCTGTACCTGTCATTCCAGACAGCTTATTGTACATTCTAAAATAGTTCTGTAGTGTTATCGTTGCAAAAGTTTGTGTTGCAGCCTCAACCTTAACACTCTCCTTAGCCTCAATTGCCTGATGAAGTCCGTCGGAATACCTCCTTCCCTCCATGATCCTACCTGTCTGCTCATCAACGATCTTTACTTTATTGTCTATGACAACATATTCTGTGTCCTTTTCAAACAGAGTATATGCTTTGAGCAATTGAATAATTGTATGAACTCTCTCTGATTTAATTGAGAAATCACCAATCATTTCATTTTTCTTGGCAATTTTTTCTTCATCAGACAAATTCATCTTCTCTATATCAGCAACTTCAGAACCGATATCAGGCAAAACAAAGAAGGTTGGGTCTTCACCGGTTGCCGTTATAAGGTCAATACCCTTATCTGTTAATTCAACCGAATTGTTTTTCTCATCAATTATAAAAAACAAATCAGAAGTTACTATATGCATGTTCTTGGAATTCTCCTGCATATAAACGTTCTCGGTCTTATGCAAAAGAACCTTCATTCCCTCCTCACTCAGGAACTTTATAATTGCCTTTGTTCTGGGCAGCCCCTTATGAGCTCGTAATAATAGCTTACCCCCCTCTTCCAGATTATCCTCTGCAATTAGCTTCTTTGCCTTGATAAAAACTTCGGAGACAAGCTTTTTTTGTTCATTATATAAATTTACAACTCTGCTTTTTAAAGCCATAAATAACTGATCATCTCCCTTAGGAACCGGTCCTGAAATAATGAGCGGCGTTCTGGCATCGTCAACTAATACTGAGTCAACCTCATCAACAATGGTGTAATTATGTCCCCTTTGAACAAGATCATCAGGAGAAATAGCCATATTATCCCTTAGATAATCAAAACCAAATTCATTGTTTGTACCATAAGTAATGTCGGAGTTATAAGCCTTCCTTCGTTCGTTCGAATTAGGTTGGTGCTTGTCAATGCAATCTACCGTCAGACCGTGAAATTCGAAAATTGTACCCATCCATTCAGCATCCCTTTTGGCCAGATAATCATTAACTGTTACCACATGCACACCCCTACCAGGAAGAGCATTAAGAAATACAGGCAGAGTTGCTACCAAGGTCTTTCCTTCACCAGTAGCCATCTCAGCAATTTTACCCTCATGCAGATTAAGTCCTCCTATCAATTGAACATCATAATGAACCATATCCCAGGTAATCTTACTGCCACCCGCTGTCCAACTATTGTAATATATCGCCTTATCACCCTTGATATCAACAACATCCCTGGTGGCAGCTATATCCCTATCCAGATCAGTAGCTGTAACTTCAATCTCTTTATTATCCTTAAAACGACGAGCCGTTTCCTTCACAATAGCAAAAGCCAATGGCAGTATCTCAGCCAACACCTTCTCATTTTTGTCTACAATATCCTTTTCGAGCTTATCAACCTCCTTAAAAGCTGCCTCCCTCTCCGCAATAGGAATTTCATCGGCCTCAATCTTAGCCTTAATACTATCTATTGAAGCTACTTCACTTTCTATATTCTTCCTGATTCTATCCTTGAGATCCTGCGATCTTGCCCTTAAATCATCATGTGAAAGACTAATCAACTCTTCGGTAAATGCATGAACCTGCTTAACCACAGGAAGTGCACTTTTATAATCTTTATCAGCCTTGTTACCAAAAAAACTGGATAATAATTTATCTACAACTGCCATAATTTGGGTGTAATTAATTTACCTGAACTAACAAATAATAAGCCATTATGAAAAACATGCACTTTTGTCATGACTAATCAAAATCCAGATTGAATGTGCTTCTAAATAAGCCCAATTGAGGATTCTGCTCCTGCATATGCCTGAACTTTTCTTCCTGGGTATACAATTTTTTTTCCGTATTATCTTTCTCAACAAGAGTCACCAACTTAACATCCTGCTTGCCCGTAGTCTTAACGATATAAGCCAATATTTCGGAATGAATAGAGTTTAAGGCCTTCTCCTGCAATGGATTATTTAAATTTAGCCTGATGGTAACATCATCATCCAAAACAGGCTTTTGCGTTGTGAGAGTATTATAGAGCCTCGGTTGATCTTCCTTTATAATATTTGCAAAACTAAGCCATATCTCATTTAGATTATCCTGATTTAATTCTTTCTCAACAATAATCACTTCGTTCTCAACTACCGGCTCTTCAGCCTCAATCTTACTGCCGGATCCATTGCTATTATTAAGGAATTCCCTAATCCTTGGCCCTGTCTTTATTGGTATCCTGGAAACAACATGCTTAGGCTCTGTAAGTGAATCATCAACCTTGTCTTGAGTAGAATCTTGGTGAGAGCCACCGCTCCTAGCTTCCGATATACTTTTTATTGATACCTCTTCTTTATCCTCCTGTTTCTCCTCCGATTTGCTCTCCACATTCTTTTCGTCAACCTTTCCATCTTCCACCTTAGGTGCTTCAGCAGGAGCAACAGATGCTACCGATAGCTGCCCCATATTTAATGCTGTTAGCTTCAAAAGACTTATCTCTAAATGGAGCCGAGGATCCTTGGCAGTCTTGAAATTGATATCAGCAACGCCAATTATATCCAAGGCTCGAAAAAGAAAATCAACAGAACATCTTTGTGAATAGGACCTGTATTGATCCCCAATTTCACCACTTAGCTCCATGAGTTTTATTGTGTCCTGATCTTTACCCATCAGAAGGTTCCTGAAATGTTTACCAAGTCCATTCAAATAGTTTCTGGCATCAAAACCATTCTCCAAAACCTCATCGAATATCGTTAGCGCTTTCTTGTAATCACCATCCAGTAATGCACCTGTCATGTTAAAATAGTACTCGTAATCCAGCACGTTTAAGTTGTCAATCACCGAACGACTATCGACCTTCTTGCCGGAAAAAGAAACAACCTGGTCGAAAATAGATAGAGCATCCCGCATCGACCCATCAGCTTTCTGTGCAATAATATTTAGTGACGTAGCATCAACCTCAACCCCTTCTTTTTCAGCAACACTTGAAAGATGCATCATCATCCCTCTAACCGTAATCCTCTTAAAATCAAATATCTGACATCGTGAAAGGATAGTCGGTATAATCTTATGCTTCTCAGTAGTAGCCAGAATAAATACGGCGTGAGCCGGAGGTTCCTCCAATGTTTTCAGAAAAGCATTGAAGGCTTGCTGAGAAAGCATGTGAACCTCATCAATAATATATATACTGTATTTACCCACCTGTGGAGGAATCCTGATCTGATCAATCAGATTACGTATATCATCAACGTGATTATTCGAAGCAGCATCAAGTTCATGAATATTAAAAGACCTGTTGTTATTAAATGCTTTGCATGAATCGCAAACACCACAAGCTTCTGAGTCATCTCCAATATTCTGGCAGTTTATCGTTTTTGCAAATATCCTGGCACATGTAGTCTTGCCAACCCCCCTGGGTCCGGTAAACAAATATGCATGAGCAATCTGGCCCGTTCCTATGGCATTTTTGAGAGTCCGTGTTATAGATCCCTGTCCTACTACAGTATCAAAACTGTCGGGCCGATACTTTCTGGCCGATACAACAAAATTCTCCATTCTCGATTTTTAATGTCCTGACAAAGGTAAAAAAATGACTATAACAGACCGAGGAAAAATTTAACTCAGACAAATAGCAGCATTGCTAAAAAGACGACAATTAGTTTGATTACTAAGCAATAATATCTAAATTTGCACCCCGAAATACATTTTTAATTAAAATTAGAGAAAATTATGTTGAATCAGTATGAAACCGTTTTCATTGCAACTCCCGTTTTATCTGAAGAACAGATGAAGGAAGCGGTTAAAAAGTTCTCCAATTACATCTCCGAAAACGGAGGTGAAATTGTTCAAGAGGACAACTGGGGATTGCGTAAACTCGCTTATCCTATCCAAAAGAAGTCAACAGGCTTCTATCACCTGGTAGAATTCAAGGCAGAAGGTGACCTCATCGGTCGACTGGAAACTGAATACCGCAGGGATGAAAGAATTATTCGTTTTCTAACTATGAAGATGAATAAGTATGCTGTTCTTTACGCCGAAAAACGTAGAAGGATGAAAGCTGAAGAAAAAGAAAGTCAAGAACCAGTAGCAACGGAGGAATAAGTTATGTCTAATAACCAATCAGAAATCAGATACCTGGCTCCCCCAACGGTTGAAGTCAAGAAAAAGAAGTATTGTCGTTTCAAAAGAAACAAAATAAAATACATCGACTATAAAGATCCTAAATTCCTGAAGCGTTTTCTTAATGAACAAGGAAAGATTTTACCTCGTCGACTAACAGGTACTTCCCTGAAATACCAGAGAAAAATTGCAACTGCTGTTAAACGTGCACGTCACTTGGCTCTGTTACCTTACGTAACAGATCTAATGAAATAAGGAGGAAACAGATCATGGAAATTATTTTAAAACAGGATATCCCTAATCTGGGAAATAAAGATGACATTGTTGATGTAAAACCTGGATACGGACGAAACTTCCTTATCCCTAAAGGTATGGCCACATTGGCAACTGTAACCAACAAAAAGATCCACGAGGAGATACTTAGACAAAGAGCTCATAAAGAGGCTAAGAATCGTGAAACTGCTGAAAAACAAGTTGAAATCATCAGTGGAATTGAAGTCAAGATTGGTGCAAAAACTTCATCAACAGGCAAAATCTTTGGATCAGTTAACAATATTCAAATCGCTGAAGCCCTTAATGCAAAAGGGTTTGAGATTGATCGTAAAAACATCACAATTGCTGGTGACGTAATTAAAGAAATCGGCACCTATACCGCAGTTGTAAAATTATATAAAGACATCAAGGCTGAGATCAGCTTTGAAGTTTTTAGCGAATAGAATATTCTTAGATAATTATATCAAGGGGCTGTCTGAAAATGACCAGCCCCTTTTTTATTTTGCAGCAATAGCTTCAATCTCAATCTTAACACCAAGAGGAAGCGAAACCACTCCGAAAGCAGCTCTGGCCGGCTGTTCACTAGTAAAATACCTGGCATAAACTTCATTCATAGCCTTAAAATTGGCCATATCTTCAAGCAGACAAGTACATTTAACAACATCTGAATAACTGTAACCTGCCTCTTCAAGTATAGCTCCAAGATTCTCCATCACTTGCTCAGTCTGCTCCTGAATGTCATCCCCAACAACAGTTCCAGTCTCCGGATTTATGGGAATCTGACCGGAAATAAACAACATACCATTAGCCTCAACAGCCTGACTGTAAGGACCCACTGCCGATGGAGCCTGATCTGTAGAAATAATTGTTTTCATGTTTTTAATCCTATATTAACTTATTTACCGTAATATTTTTATTATAGCTTATCCTAAAAATTATCATACCAACTCCTTGCCTTCCTAAACTTAACATCCTTAAACATATTCGACCTTACATTAATCTGAAAGGTATAACTTTTATAAGTGCCAAAAGGAATTAGATCAAGCTTCATAACCCAACAATGAAGATTTCGCTCTATACCCAGCCTTGTATAGGTGATCTCTCCTTCAACAAAATCATAACCTGAAGAAAAATCAATATTCCAGTTTGGTGTAAGACTAAACTTACCATTAAAACTGAGAGATTGAGTTATTTTCGACTCCATATATGGCTTTGAATATTTAAAAGTATAATTAAACCTCAAACTCCAGGGCATATCATACTCCCAATAATCACCGTAATCAAATTCATCCTGAGAAGCAAATCCAGGCTCTCGGTCAACACTCTTGGAAACACCACCACCCCCACTACCTTGCTTCTTTATTGGTAAGGAAAAACTAGCAGTTATACCGGCATTTGTTAGTCGCCCCGGCTTTCCAGTCTGCGCAACTTCAAAAGTGTTAATAGTACGATAAACAAAACTTGAACCAACACTATCTCCTCTAATTGCATAAGGATCAAGCGTTCCGGATAACCTTATGTCAAAATTATTCAAGATCCTGGTCCTGGCACTCAAACTAATAGGATTCATATTCAGTGAATCCTTGAAAATATTATAGGAAGTTGAAAGACTGAGGTCATCTATCAGTTTAACCTTTTTCATCTGTCCGGTAGTATCAGCCTTATCCCTTACCTTCATCTCAAAATTATTACCAAGTCTGAAACTTACATTACCACTTCTTCCGGAAACTGACGGCAAACTGTATAAAGCCTCATCAAATATTGAATACCTAACTTTTTCACTATCAGGATATCTTTGAACTGAATCGTAGAACCGGGAATCATCATAACCAACATCAGGCCTATAATTAAATGATAATGAAGGCATTGCAACATGTCTCAAAATAGAACCACCTTCTCCTTTAAAAGTATAAGTACCGTAAAGCCTCGGATTATAAGTCAAACTAACATTCGGCGTGAGCGATTGAACATAGCGCAGCTTGTTAAAACGATTAATAACAAGCTCCTGTTCAACATCATCCCATTCCTTCTGTACGTAATTAAAGAACAATAATCCCTGATATCTCAATGAAGGTGTCAAAGTCATATTTGGTAATAACTTGAAAGATGCCTGAACAGGAATCTCATGTTTGAAGCCATTCTCCAAACTATCAGCCAGACTCATCTCACCAAAATTCAAACCAGTCGTATTGACACGGTTTTCAAAATTTGATGAATATCGCATGTCAATCTTCTCATACCATTTTTGCTTCCCGACTCTCGTTTTCCTCTTGAATGGGTAAAACCTGTTTACGGTAAATGTACCACTAGGTAAATTCATTGAAACTTTTTCGGTCTGACTATTTTGGGTAGCACCAATCTTGGCCGTGAAATTAAATAAGTTGTTTGGGAATTTTCTCGAAAAAGTAATCGAAGAAGATTTCGTGCTATTCATTTTTTGCTGGGGATCATAGGTATTATTCATGTTAAACTTACTACTGGAAAAGTTTACATTAGCACTAAAATTCCTGTATGGGTGCGCTTTGGGGTCCTGACTATGTGACCATCTAATACTAAAATCTCTTGGCACAGCAGTTGTGTCTGTGTAATCTATACCTTTCTCCCCAAATTTATTTGTGGCTATAGTAAGACCAACATTACCGTTAAATTTATACCTCTTCTTATACCGGGAAGAAGCGGCAGCTTTCCAACTCCCCTTAGAATATATATCACCCTGTAAAGTAAGATCCATTTTTTCACCCCCCGCAAAATAATACCCAAAATCACGTAAGTAAAAACCCCTGTTTTTCTCCTCTCCAAATTTTGGCATAATAATTCCTGATGTCTTCTTTTCCTGCTTAGGAAAAAAACCAAATGGCAAACCAAGAAAATAAATCGGTATATCTTCAATAACCAGATAAGCCGGTCCAGATACAACCGACTTCTTAGATGTCATAATACCCTTGGTGATAGCAAAATAAAAGTGTGGATTAGGAGCATCACAGGTTGTAAACTTTCCATCCTTGATATGCAGATTTCCAGCAGTATCCATCTTAGTAATATGACTATGTAACATGGCCCCTTCCTGACCCTCAATTTTAGTCTCAGCATCAGTTACCCATGCTTTGCCCGATCCAAAGTTGTAACGCAATATCGTAACTTCGAACTCTTCCTCACCATCTTTAAAATTTGGTTTGCCAACTACCTGACCAGAACTATCTGCCACCCCACTCGCAAAAAGCTCCTTCTTGTCCATGGACATCTCAATATACTCAGCCTTAATCTCTTTGTCTCGAAATGTGACCATCGCATCCCCATACATCTTGATCTTATTATCACTGTAGGAATAGATGATGGAATCCCTGGCAGGATAGTGAACCGGTGCATCAAGAAATTCCTGATCCTTTTTTATAAGGACTGTATCCCTTCTCGAATTAGTGTCAAGCATAGCCTGCATAGTGCTGTCGATCAACACTTCTTCCACTTGAGCTGAAGCTGAAAAATTGAACACAGCAACAAACAGAAGTGTAAAAATAATTTTTAGTATTTTTGGGTATATTTTCAAATCAATAACACCGGCATATTTGCTTTCCAAAACTACTGAAAAAAAGTAAAGATGAACCGTAGCACTAATATGAGAACGATGCAATTAATTCTGAATTGTGTAACTAGCAAACTTATAGCTGTTACTGTACTATTTGCTCTTTCAATTTCAAGCCTTTCAGGGCAAAATCAAGCACCTCCTGATGTAAAAAAAACCTTTACAGTAGTAATTGATCCTGGTCATGGAGGCAAACATCCCGGTGCAGTCGGCAAAATATCAAAGGAAAAAGATGTAGTTCTGGCAATCGCACTTAAAACTGGTGAATACATAAGCAGCCTCATGGATGATGTTGAGGTAATATTCACACGTACAAAGGATGTTTATGTGGATTTGTACAAAAGAGCTGAAATTGCTAACGATATAAATGCTGATCTCTTTATTTCAATACATGCCAACGGTAATAATAATTCTTCGATTTATGGCGCCGAAACATACGTAATGGGGCCATCAAAAAGCGAAAAGAACCTCCAGGTAGCTATCAAGGAGAATAGCGTTATCAAAATTGAAGAGAATCAGGATCAATATGAAGGCTTTAATCCTGATAATCCAGAAGATTACATTAAATTCTCTTTGTATCAAAATACTTTCATGCTTCAAAGCCTCTTTATGGCATCTGAGGTTCAAGACCAACTAAGAATCAGAGGAAAAAGAAAAGATGGGGGCGTTCGACAAGGACCCTTTCTGGTGCTTTGGAGAACAACAATGCCCAGCGTTCTTATCGAAACCGGATATCTCTCCAATTCTGATGAAGAAAAATACCTTAACACCGATAATGGACAGGATATTATTGCTTCTGCAATCTATAGAGCATTCAGAAACTATAAAGTTGATCATGAGAAAAAAACAGCCGAAAATAAGAAAACTGTTGAAACAGATAATTCATTAGAATTAGAGAAAATTTTAGAGAACACACAAATAAAAGAAATCGCTGAAAAAAAGGAGGAAAAAACAGCAATTGTAGATTCACAACCAAAGGAAAAGCCTGTTATTAAAACTGTTAATGAAAACAAAACCCAGTCAAATGATGCAGAAAACCTGGTGTTTAGGATTCAAGTAATTGCTTCAAAAGAACCTATCCCTAAAAACTCTAAGCATTTACAGGGAGAAAAAGACCTTGAGGAATTCTTCATTAATGGATACTATAAATATATGACTGGCCCAATTTCCTCATACTCTCAATCCCAGATAATACAGAAGAAATTATCTTCAAAATTTCCGGGAGCTTTTATCATCGCCTCATTCAACGGGGAAAAAATTCCACTAAAGGAGGCGATAAGCTTGGAAAAAGAGAAATAAGAAAACAAACATTATGACAACCGGTCAACTTATACGGATCGGATTACTTTTTGCCTGCTCATTAATAATACTATTCTGGGGAATAAATTTCCTGAAAGGCAAAAAACTACTTCAGCCCGATAAACTCTACTACTCAGAGTACTCCAAAATCGGAGGTTTAACAGAATCAAGCCCTGTTACTATTAATGGCTTTACAATTGGCAAAGTGACTGAGATCTCCTTAAACGATTTCAGAACGGGAAAAATTATGGTGAAATTTGCTGTCAATTATCCCAACCTTGAGCTTCCCCTTGGATCACAAGCCAAAATTGTCAGCACCGATCTGATGGGCACAAAGGCAATCGCAATTATTCTCTCCGATGCCATGGAATTTCATGCCTACAATGATACTCTACCAGGTTTAATCGAAGGTGACCTGAAAGATCAGGTAAATAATCAAATGCTCCCACTCAAACAATCGGCCGAAAACCTTATGTCATCCATGGACTCGGTTTTGGTTGCAATTCAATTGGTGTTTGGACCAGGAAACCGAGATAATCTGGCCGAAAGCTTTGCAAGCCTGACACAAACAATCAAAAATCTGGAAAAAACTTCCATCTTTCTGGATCAATATGTTAAATCAGAATCAGAAAAATTTTCCTATATCCTTAGTAATACAGATTCTCTATCTACAGGCCTAATCGAAAGAAGCACTGAGTTTCATCAAATCATTGGCAACCTAACAAACTTCAGCGATACCCTCAGTAAGCTTCCACTGAATGATGTTGCATATAAACTCAATACTGTTCTTTCAGACCTGCACAGCCTGTTTGAAAATATTCTGGAAGGTGAAGGCAATCTGGGAAAATTAAGTCAGGATGATGACCTATATCTCTCTATGAAAGAAACAAGTGAATCCCTAAATATGCTGATACAGGACATTCAGCAGAATCCAAAAAGATATGTTCATATCTCAGCCTTCGATAGGGGAAGAACAATTATCGCTAGCAAGGACTCCGAACTTATGGAAGCTATTAACAAGGATGTCGATATTAAGTATTACATATGCCTGGATTATTCCAATCATCCTTTAACAAATGAAAACCCTTTATTTAGCAAATTCAAAAACATTGTAACAATCCCGGCAAATAACATGTACTATTATTGTATCAAAGAAACAAAAAACCTTGATCAGGGAAAAAGACAGGTTTCAAAATATATCACTACCTATCCAAATGCAGGATTGTACACTTGACTGAATGGCAAATGGCGTAAAATTGAATTCTAATTTTTATTATGTAATACAATTATCTCTATACGCCAATTATAACAAGAGCTTTGTGTCAATCATTAGAATAAATTTGTAACTTCCTGATTTACAGTTCTTTAATTTTTTTATAAAAATATTTTTTTATATTTCGCTGAAAATAAACTGGATACAATTTTCCTGAAAAAAACAATAGGCAAAGAGTTTTTTTTTAAAATATTTTTTCACCAACTTGCATATCCTAATTTCATTATCTAACGCATTAATTATCAATATAAATGAAGTCAAACCATGTTGATGTATGGAATCGTTGTCTGGCAATAATCAAAGATAACGTGACAACAATGAGTTTTAGAACCTGGTTTGAGCCCATAATTCCAGTTAAAATTGATGGTAGTATTCTTACCATTCAGGTCCCCTCCCCTTTTTTCTACGAGTACCTTGAAGAACAATACATTGGAATTTTAAGCAAAACAATCCGGAAAGAACTTGGCGAAGGGGCAAAACTGGAATACAGCGTCGTTATGGAAAATAACGGATTCACTGACAGTAAGCCCTACACTGTGAAATTTCCCACAAAAGCTAAAACGGGCTTAAAAAACAGACCCTTGTCCCTCCCATTTGATGAGGAAGAGAGAACAATCAAGAATCCATTTATCATTCCGGGAATAAAAAAGTTGCAGGTTGACCCTCAGCTAAAACCCGAAAACTCTTTTCAAAATTATGTAGAAGGTGAATGTAATCGCCTGGCACGGTCAGCAGGCTACGCCGTAGCGCAAAATCCGGGAGGAACGGCTTTCAACCCCCTTCTTATTTATGGCGGATCCGGCTTGGGTAAAACTCACCTGGCTCAGGCAATTGGTATCGAAGTTAAAGAAAAATATCCCGATAAAATCGTCCTGTACGTAAACGCAAATAAGTTTCAAACCCAATTTGTTGAAGCAATCCGTAATAATAACAGAAATGACTTCCTGCATTTCTACCAGATGATTGACGTTCTTATTATTGATGACGTTCAGGAATTCGCGGGTAAAGAAAAAACTCAGGACACATTCTTCCATATATTCAACCACCTTCACCAATCAGGAAAACAACTTATTCTAACTTCCGACAAAGCTCCAGTAGAACTTAAGGGAATGGAACAGCGCCTCCTTTCCAGATTCAAGTGGGGCTTGTCGGCCGACTTACAGATGCCTGATTTTGAGACACGTGTTAAGATCTTGAAAATGAAGGTCTATAACGACGGAATAACAATGGAAGATGAAGTACTGGAATATATTGCATCTCAAGTAACAAACAACATTCGCGAACTGGAAGGAGCATTGGTATCCCTACTGGCACAATCAACCCTTAACAAGAAAGAAATAACAATCAGTCTTGTTAGAGAAATGGTTGATAAACTGGTGAAAAGCACTGCAAGGGAAGTATCTATAGATTATATACAAAAAATAGTCTCCGATTACTTTAGTATTCCCATCGAAATGATGCATTCTAAAACCAGAAAAAGAGAAATTGTTCAGGCAAGGCAAATAGCTATGTATTTTTCCAAAAACCTGACAAAATCTTCACTGGCAACAATTGGATCACAAATTGGAGGAAAGGACCATGCAACTGTTCTGCATGCATGCAAAACAGTTGGTAACCTTTACGAAACAGACAAACGCTTTCGAGCTTATATAGCCGAAATTGAAAAGAAATTAGTAATGTAGAAACATTCTAAAATTATCAAAAGCAGGTACCTTACCTGCTTTTTTGCTGTCATGACATTTTACATATTTTTTTTGCTGTGAATTACTAATTTCACTCTATTAAAGTAAAAAGAATTCATGCTATGAAAATTACATCAATATTATCTGCCCTACTTCTCTTAAGCATTGCAATTTCAGCACAGGATATACCAGTAAGTAAATTTGGTGCAAGCATAACTGGCAATGAACTTAAAGAACATGTCAAAATATTATCATCTGACGAATTTATGGGCCGAGAAACTGGTCGTGAAGGAGAGAAAATGGCCGCTGAATATATTATCAATAGCTTCAAAAAAATTAATCTCTCTGTCCCAAAAAACACTAAAAACCCATTCTTACAGGAATTTGAATTACACAAAAATGCTTGGGATAAATTCCTCATTATAAAGGATTCAGACACATTGCTGATTGGTCAGGATTTCCACATTAGTGGCATGTGGCCAGAAAACGACACCGTGATGAATGTGGTTTTTGTGGGTTATGGAACAGACACTGAACATTATTCAGATTATAAGAATCTCGACGTTAATTCTAAAATAGTTGCCTTTATGAATGGAGAACCGCTGGATAAAAACGGGATGTTTCTCACTACAAAATCATTCATACCTCAATACTCAATACTTGGATATGATAAGGCCAAAATTGCATTTGAAAAAGGAGCTGTCGGTGCAATCATGATAGATCCTGATCAGAGTAAAATTGATAATCTGATAAGAATCGACAAGCAGTTTAGTAGCAATCAACAGTTCTTCTTGCCAGGAACAGGAAGTGTTGAAAACAATACAAGCGGTTTAGTCAGCCTGTCGGAAAAATCCGCAAGTATACTGTTCAATATTAAACCTAAACTTTGGGCTAAGTATAGAAAAAAACTGAATAAGGGAAAAACAGTAAGGCTTAACACAAAGATCCAGATGGTTTCTGAAAAAGGTTCTAATAAAATTATTAGCGAAAACGTAATAGGCATGATTAAAGGATCTGAAAAACCGGATGAATATATTATCATTACCGCTCACTTCGACCACCTTGGACAAAAAGATGATAAAGTATTCAACGGAGCTGATGATAATGCTTCAGGTACTGCAGCAGTAATAGAAATTGCCGAAGCTTTTATCGAAGCTGCTAATGATGGCTTCTATCCAAAAAGAAGTGTGATTTTTATGCCGGTCTCAGGAGAGGAAAAAGGCCTCCTTGGCAGTCGGTATTATACCTCCAACCCATTGGTCCCTCTGGAAAAAACAAAGGCCGCAATAAACATGGATATGATTGGTCGTCAGGACGGATTCGAAGAGAGTAATGAACCCTATGTATATCTTTATATATCCGATGAACCCGGATCAGCCTTGGATAATACTGCCCATAACTCCGGTAGAATTGTCGACGGAGAAATTCTAACTGTTTATAAATATCCCTCCAATAGCGGATTCTCTACCCGTGGATCAGATCACGCTAGTTTCGAGGATAAAGGAATTCCGGTAATGTACTTCTATTGTGGAACTCATGAGGATTATCACAGACCAACAGACACCTGGGAAAAACTGGATTATATTAATATGACCAGGATAACAAAAATGGTATTTGCGTCGGCTTGGGAGCTGGCAAATCAGGATTAAGTAATTTTAGCCTCTTCATGGATACAAGAAAAAAGTTAGCAAGGTATCAGCGTCTATATAGACAGATTGAAGCTTTGATGGAAAAATGTCAGAACCCAAATGCCAGAATGGCCAGCATATGCGCCGTACTGCACCATAAGATGGAAAATTTCTTCTGGACAGGCTTCTACTTAATTCAACAAGGTGAACTGATTGTATCAACTTACCAGGGACCTTTGGCCTGCATGCAACTTAAAAAAGATGAAGGTGTATGCTGGGCAGCAATAAATCAGACTAAAACAATTGTTGTTCCTGATGTTGAAAAATTCCCGGGACATATTGCTTGCGATGCAAGATCAAAATCGGAAATTGCTTTGCCTCTTTTTAATGCAGACAAAAAAATAATTGGTGTCCTGGATATTGATAGTAGTAAGCACAACAATTTTGATGAAATAGATACCAAAGAATTAGAGAAGATACTAGACCTCATCTTTTCTTAGTGTTAAACCAAAGCTATATTTAGTAATTTAGCTGAGCAAAAATAACAACGAAATCATGGCAGACCTTTTTACAAAGCAGGATTTAGATAATTTAAAAACCAAGGGTATAAGCCTAAGCGAAGCAAAGAAACAGATCAAAAACTTTGAGAAAGGTTTCCCCAGCATTAAACTCGTTGAACCAGCAACCATAAAAAAAGGCATCCTACAGATCTCTCCTAAAAGGATGAACGACAATGTTGAGTTATACGAAGATTTCTCATCAGAGCATAAAATTGTCAAATTTGTTCCTGCTTCAGGCGCTGCTTCCCGAATGTTCAAAAAACTCCTGGAATTCCGAAATTCTTATAGAGCTACATCAGAAGATCAGCTGGAATTAATGATTGATCAAGGGCCCGATTCAGTATACTACTTCTTTAAGCACCTTGAAGAATTTGCCTTCTTCGATAAACTATACAAAGCAATGTATAAGAGAGGAGTTTCTTATGAGGAAACAATCAAAGAACTTAGATACGAAAAGATACTCAATTCATTGCTAACTGATAAAGGGCTGGCCTATACCAACCTCCCAAAAGCTTTAATCCCTTTTCATCAATATGGAAAGGAAGTGAGAACAGCCTTTGCAGAGCATTTAAGTGAAGCTGCTCGATATTCCAGATCTAAGGGTAATGTGTGTTATCTGCATTTTACCGTTTCTGAATCCCATATGGAGCTAGTTAAACAGCATTATGAGCTCATTAAGGAAACCTTTGAGGAAAAGTACCTGGTAAGGTTTGAAGTTGATTTCTCAATCCAGAACCCTTCAACAGACACTCTTACCGTCGACATGAAAAACAACCCCATCAGAGACGAGTCAAATGATCTCATTTTCCGACCGGGCGGACATGGAGCACTGCTTCAAAATCTCAATTCTATTGATGCCGACATAATCTTCCTTAAAAATATAGATAATGTTTGTCATGATAGGTTTAAAGACGATTCCTTTTACTATAAAATGGTACTCGGCGGAATGTTGATATTCCTCCAAGATCAGATTTTTTCTTTCCTAAAAGGACTTGATAGCCACACACATCCCTCTCTAAAGGTTATTGATACCATGATGTCATTCCTCGAAAGGAAACTCCAGATTACGCCTCCTGATGAAGCGCATCATTGGAATAAGGAAAAAAAGACCGAATACCTCAAAACAAAACTAAATAGACCAATCAGAATTTGTGGTATGGTCGAAAATGAAGGAGAACCTGGTGGAGGCCCCTTCCTTATTGAATCACCTGACGGTTCACTCTGCCCGCAAATTGTAGAATCCTCACAAATAGATATGCAAGATGAATTGCAAGTCGCAATATTGAAAAAGAGTACGCACTTTAATCCGGTCGATATCGTTTGCAGCATAAAGGATTATCACGGTAATACTTTTAACCTAAATGATTTTGTGGATGACAATACAGGCTTTATCTCAACAAAATCTATTGATGGTAAAGAAATCAAGGCTCAGGAAAGACCCGGGCTATGGAACGGAGGTATGGCAAATTGGATAAGCGTTTTTGTTGAAGTTCCACTCATTACTTTCAACCCTGTCAAGAGTGTAAACGACCTGCTAATGGATCAACATCAGGAGCAAAGTTCATAAGCTTTTATAAAAACTCCATTTTCTAAGGACTCAGGCACAATATTTTACTATTTTTGCCACCTATTTTTTTATATCAAGATTATGTTTACGGGTAGTGAAGAAGATTTTGCAAATGATGAATTTGTAGCAACGGTCAAACGCTATGAGCTAATGCTGGAGCAAGCAACGCGCTTCTATTTCGACGTTCATGAGTTTGAATTAATATTCGACCATTATTTCAGTCAGAAGAAATACAAACAGGCTAAAGAAGCTCTTGCGCTTGCTAAAACACAGCACCCCAGTGCTATCTCACTCGAGCTAAAAGAAGCACAACTTTTAGTCGAAAAAGGAAAAGCTAAAGAAGCCCTTAAGAAGATCAGCCTGGTAGAAGCTGTTGACAAAACAAATGAAACACTTTTTCTCCTTAAAGGGTCGGCATACCTTCTGTTAAATGATTACGATACAGCTCAAAAACACTATGAAAAGGCCATTGAGCTTAGCGAAGATGCTGAAGATTGGATACTAAATATTGCCTATACCTTTGAAAAGCTGGGCCTGTTTAGCCGGGCAATATATTTCCTCGAAAAGCATTTCTCTGACAATCCTGACAATGAGGACATTATATGGGAACTAGCAGTTTTTCACGAGCAGGATGGTCAGGACGATAAGGCATTGGTATATTATAAAAAATACCTTGATATAAACCCTTTCTCAGAAGCAGGCTGGTTTAATTTGGGTGTAATATTAAACCATCTGGAGAAATTTGAAGAAGCAATAGAAGCTTTTGATTTCGTACTGGCCATTAACCCTGATTATTCATCTGCACTCTTTAATAAAGGAAACACCCTGGCAAACCTGGATAGACATGAAGATGCTATTAAAACTTATAATGAGTTCTTGCTAAGCGATGAAAATCACCCACAAACGCTTTATTATATTGGTGAGAGCTACGATAAACTAGATGATAAGTCATTGGCTTATCAATATTTCAAAAAAGCCAGAGCAGCTGATCCAGGTTTCTCAGATGCATGGTTTGGCTTAGCCAGCATCATGTTTGATAAGGAAAATCCATATGAGGCACTCTACTATATCAGGAAAGCTATTCAACTTAAAAAAAATAATCCCGACTATCATTTTCTACTTGGAAAAGTAAATATTAAATTAGAGTTTTTTGAAGATGCTATTAAGGCATTTAAGGATGTCCTTGTAATAGACCCCGACGATGAAGAAGCACAAATAATGATAGACAGCTTAACCGACAAAACGTGAATAGTATAAATGCACTCTGGCAATATCTGGTACTTGGCATTAAGGGAATGGCTATGGGAGCTGCAAACGTCATCCCAGGTGTTAGCGGTGGAACAATTGCCCTAATAACAGGTATTTTTGAAAGATTAATTAATGCCCTGAAATCAATAAATCCCAAGGCCCTTAAACTTTTTTTTACCGGCAAATGGAAAGAGTTAGCTAAATACATTCAACTGGATTTTCTAATAGCAGTTTTTGCTGGAATATTTATTAGCATTTTCTCAATAGCTAAATTGCTCGACTACCTATTCACAAACTACCCTGTCCTTGTGTGGGCATTCTTTTTTGGACTGATAATTGCCTCAATATATTATGTGGGTAAAACAATCACCAGCTGGAAACTATCTGTAATAATAATTTTTATTATCGGCTTAGTGTTTGCAATTGGAATATCGTTCTTTAAACCCGCTCAGGAAAATACCAGTCTGCTTTATCTTCTAATTTGTGGTGTTGTAGCAATTTGTAGTATGATACTCCCCGGGTTATCAGGATCTTTCGTTTTAATATTAATGGGAAACTACCAGCTCATTATGATAGAGTCGGTTAGTAATCTAAACTGGGAAATTCTTATTCCTGTTGGTATAGGTGCAGTTATTGGCTTGCTTGCATTCTCCCATCTGCTGTCCTGGATTTTTAAACGATTCAGAAATCAAACAATAGGTGCTTTAACAGGCTTTATGGCAGGCTCTCTTATGATCTTATGGCCCTGGAAAAATGAAATATTTAGTCTGGATACCTTAGGAAACACAATCCTCAACAGATCAGGCGAACCCCTTCTTGAAGGTTACCAATACCTTCTACCTGATGCTCTTAGTAAAGAGTTTTACCTGGCTCTTGTTTGTATGCTTCTAGGAATTTTTACTATTGCCTTTGTGGAATGGCAGGGCCGTAAATTTAAAAAAACTACTGGTGAGTAAACACAAACTTACAGGATTAATAGGTTTTCCACTATCCCATTCATTTTCTAAAAGATACTTTTCTGAGAAATTTAAGAATGAAGGCCTGGAAGATTTCAGTTATCAAAATTTCGAAATAACAGATGTTAATCAAATTTTTGATGTACTTAGAAATAATCCTGATCTAATAGGCCTCAATGTAACTATTCCATATAAGGAATCCGTAATACCACTGTTAGACAATTTATCAGAGCAAGCCAGAGATATTGGTGCCGTTAACACAATTTGTATAGACAATTCTGCTACCACCCCACGCCTGATTGGCTACAACACCGACTATATTGGTTTTGGCAAATCAATGCATCTCCTCACCTCTGCTAAACCCAATGGAGCTCTTGTTCTTGGTACAGGAGGCGCTTCTAAAGCCATTACTTATTACCTTCAAAAAAATCACATTAAATATCTTTCCGTTTCAAGATCATCCGGCGATAATATTACCTATAAAGATATTGATAAGCACATAATTAATGAATATCCATTAATCATCAATACAACCCCGCTAGGTATGTTTCCAAAAATTGACCAAAAACCAGATATACCATACCACCTGCTTGATCAGAATAAGTTCCTCTTTGATTTAACTTATAATCCTGATCTGACTCTCTTCCTTGCTTTAGGGAAAAAAGCCGGTGCGACAATACTTAACGGACTACCCATGCTGAAAGCCCAGGCTGAAGCTTCCTGGGAACTATGGAATCAAGCCAGGACCACAACTTTTTAAACTCAATAAACATGAATAAAGGCCTACTATTAGTACTGTTGACCTTACTTACCTGCTCTACTCAACATGCATATTCACAATATTCTCAAATATCTGATTTTGATATCATTCCTGATGCAAAACTTTCAGGATTATCTCACGATTGGCTTATAAACTCTGTAAATACTGAAGCAGAACTATTCCGTAATAGTAAGTCGAATGAATTAATATTGACCAATGGTATAATTTCCAGATCTTTTCGTATTGCTCCAAATGCCGCAACTGTAAGCTTAAAGGTACTGAGCACACAGCAAGAACATATTAGAGCCATTAAACCCGAAGCTGTGGTAACAATTAATGGCTTCACAATGGATGTTGGTGGACTTGGTGGCCAGGCAAACCTGGCCTTTCTTTATCCTGATTGGCTCAATGAAATGACTGCCACCCCCTTGTCATTCCAGTTTAAAGGGTTTTCATTAAAAACACCAGATAAACGATTTGAATGGAAAAAAGTCAGGCATCATGCTCCCGATTCAGAATGGCCTCCAAAAGGGATCAAATTGACCATGGACTATGAACTTGGTGATGTAGCTCTTGAGGACCTTATGGAGTTATCAACAACAAGTGATATCGGTCGCCAGCTAATCTATACCGATGATTTCTCCAGCTTGTCGGATGTGTGGAAAGTTACTACCAGCAATACTAATGAGCGTAGTTCATTTATTAATGAGGGCAAACCGGGAGAAATTTACACTCCTAATAATACAGCCGTTTTTGCCGAATATAATCTTCCAACTGGAACTGGTCTGGTTGAAACCTCATTCGATCCGGGAACCGACCTCAGTGGAGCATGGGGCCCAGGTATAGCGCTTGTTTGGGATGACAGAGTCGTCAAGTTCAATATGCGGCCGGGAAATGAAGCAGGATCCAAAAATAATGGAGCCTGGAGGTTTACAGTCTATGATGGCGAAAATGAAAACACAAGAGCTGGAGGAAAAAATAGCGTCGAACTCAGCCAAACCTGGTGGATGCGCTTAAGAATAGAAGGAAATACCGTGATCTGCGAAGCTCGACCGGATAAGGGTAGATGGATTATTTTTGAGACTATAGATTTTAAAACAGATGTAAAAGACCCTATTGCGGTGAGAATCGGAAAACTAGGTTTAAAAGCCGAAGGGAAAGATCATAAGGATCCCGGCGATTTAGTCAGACTCAAATTTCACAAATTCGCAGCTTATGGAAAGCTGGATAAAGATCTGTTATCAAAAACAGAAGATAAATTAAACGAACTTAAAAAGATCGTCATCAGCGTAAACTATGAAATGTATGATGGAATACCCACTATATCAAAATGGGTGAGCATCAATAATATATCAGATAATCAAGTCATAGTTGATAATATCATTTCCGAATACCTGGGAATAGCAGATCATGATCCGGCAGGAGGCTATCGTGACCGTGAGGACCTAAAGGTTAAACCCAATATCCATTTTGAAACGGATTACACCTTTTCAGGCATGAAAAATTCCGTGGCTAATAATCAGACTGTTCACTGGGGTACAGATCAGGAATATGTAACCCAAATATCCTGGATCCAGGATATACTGAATACAATGAGAATCTATCCGGATCATGGATATTATCAGGAAGTTAACCCTGGAGAAAGCTTCAATTCTATCAGGACCTTTATGATTCCCTACGATTCTTATGATAAAGAGAGAAATGGCCTGGCCCTTAGAAAAATGTATAGGATCATTGCTCCATGGGTCACAGAAAACCCGCTGATGTTCCACATTACCTCATCAAAGTGGGAGAACTTTACAAACGGTATCGACCAAACAGCTGAGGTTGGATATGAAATGGTCAACTTCTCTTTTGGTAGCGGGTTCAATCCTGAGGATGAAAGTGATAAGAATTATGACAAGATGAAAAAATATGCTCAATATGCCGACTCGAAAGGTGTAAAAATTGGAACATACTCACTGCTGGCATCAAGAGCTATTAGTGATGAAAATGATGTCATCAACCCCAAAACAGGAAAACGAGGCGGATTTGCAACTTTCGGAAACTCACCCTGTTTGGGCAGCCAATGGGGACAAGAGTATTTTAGAAAGATGTACAAAATGTTCGGCGAAACAGGCTTCATGACATTTACTCATGACGGCAGTTATCCTGGTGACCGTTGTGCTTCAACAACACACCCAGGTCACAAAAACCTGAATGATTCCCAATTCAAACAATGGACTATAATTTCTGATTTTTACAAATGGTGCAAATCAGAAGGCATTTATCTTCGTATACCTGATTATTATTACCTGGTGGGTGGAAATCAATGTGGAATTGGCTACCGCGAAAACAACTGGTCATTGCCAAGAAGACATCAGCTAATACATACAAGACAGAATATTTATGACGGAACCTGGGAGAGCCTTCCTAGCATGCGCTGGAGCTTTATCCCTCTGGGTCAATATCATGGCGGTGGTGCAGCTGCTACTATTGAACCCCTTAATGAACATCTGGATCACTACGAGATGATGCTGGTTAGCAATATCGGATTGGGTATTCAATCTGCCTTGAGAGGGCCCAGACTCTATGATACAAAAATAACTAAGGAAATGGTCACCCGAATTGTTTCGTGGTACAAAAAGTATAGAGATATTCTTGAAAGTGATATCATTCATCTTCGAAGAGCGGATGGACGCGAGCTCGACTATATGATGCATGTAAACCCCGAATTAAAGGAGAAAGGCTTTCTATTAGTGTTCAACCCTACTGATGATCCCATAACAAAAACCATCAAGCTTCCTCTGTATTACACCGGACTAGCAGACACAGCCCTAATCCGTGAAAAGGAAGGTAAGGTAAAATCCTATACTCTAAATCGTAATTATGAAGTAGAGATTGAAGTTACAGTTCAGCCTAATTGGTATAATTGGTTTGTTATCGAGTAGAGAGCCAAAAACAATAGACGGCAATCTACTTATGACAACAAATCAAAAAAAACTCTCCGAGGACTAGCTTTGAAAATATCATCAGGATACTCAATATGAGTAAGAAACAATCCTTGGGGTGGAGCCGACTGTCCAGCTAATGATCTGTTTTTTAATTCTATTATTCTTCTAAAATCATCCAGACTTATTTTCCCTCTGCCAACTTCCACCATGGTACCAACTATTGCCCTAACCATATTCCTTAGAAAACGATTGGCTTGTATTCTTAAAACCCAATAATCACCTTTTTCAAACCATTCGGCTTCCATAATCTCACAATCATTGGTTTTTGTGTCGGCATGAAGCCTTGCGAAACTGGTGAAATCCCTGTATTCCAAAATATGCTTTGTCGCTTCTTGCATCTTATCATAATCCAGAGGCTGGTATATATTCCAGGCAAAATCATTCAGAAAGGGTGATTTCTTTCGTGATATAACATAATGATATGTCCGCGATAAAGCACTGAACCGTGCATGCAGGTCGTTTGGCACTTTCAATATTCTATCAATCCTGATGTCTGACCCAAGAAACCTGTTCAGCTTGTCAACCAAAACATTATTATCAATTATCTCCTCATCAATATCAAAATGAGCAACAAAATGAGAGGCATGAACTCCTGCATCTGTCCTTCCCGCTCCCACCAAATTAACTTCCTGTCGAAGCAATGTAGAGATCGCTTTAGTTAATACTTCCTGCACAGTGACTGCATTGGGCTGGACCTGCCATCCATGATATTTACCCCCATTATAGGCAAACTCAACAAAATACCTGTTACCACTGGTTTTTATGCTTAACATACGTTAACAAAAATATGAAAAAATTAATACTGCTTTGCGTTATTTTCGCATCGTTGAATAATGTAAGGATATATTATTACAGTCGAAATTAACGAAATTAACCAGGAATGAATAGCACAGTTGACATCAAGGAAATCAATGAGAGGATCAGACAGGAAAGTGCCTTTGTTGAATTGATTACTATGGAGATGAATAAGGTAATAGTCGGCCAAAGGCATTTAGTTGACTCACTTCTAATAGGACTACTTTCAGATGGTCATTTGTTGTTAGAAGGTGTACCCGGATTAGCAAAGACTCTGGCTATCAGTACGCTTGCAAGTACAATAGAGGCAGGATTCTCAAGAATACAATTCACGCCAGACCTATTGCCCGCCGACCTGATTGGTACTCTTATCTACAGTCAGAAAAAAGAAGAGTTCCAGGTGAAAAAAGGTCCTGTTTTTAATAATTTCATTCTGGCTGATGAAATCAACCGTGCTCCGGCCAAAGTGCAAAGTGCTCTCCTGGAGGCTATGCAGGAGAGGCAAGTAACTATTGGTGTCGAAAGTTTCATCCTTCCTAAACCATTCCTGGTTCTGGCTACTCAAAACCCAATAGAACAAGAAGGTACCTATCCCCTACCCGAAGCACAGGTAGATAGATTCATGCTTAAGGTGATTATCGACTATCCGGAAAAAGAAGAGGAGAAAATAATAATCCGACAGAACCTGGCTAAAAACTTCCCTAAGGCTGCTGCGGTTATTAGCCATCAAGCTATCCTGCAAGCCAGAGAGGTTGTTAAGGAAGTATATCTTGATGAAAAAATTGAGAAATATATTATCGACATCGTCTTTGCAACTCGCTTCCCAAAAGATTACGGTCTGGAAGAATACGAGCGCTACATTACCTTTGGAGGTAGTCCACGTGCCAGTATAGCTCTTGCTCAGGCATCTAAAGCTTATGCCTTCATAAAAAGAAGAGGTTATGTTATACCGGAAGATATCCGCGCAGTTTGTAAGGATGTCCTTCGCCACAGAATTGGCTTAAGCTACGAAGCCGAAGCTGAAAACGTTACCTCCGAGGACATTATCAACGGAATCTTAAATATTGTAGAAGTACCATAACGAGTAACTAATTATTTCAGCTTACTGATCCCGATTTTTATCCGGGCATAACTAGTAATTTATAACTAATAATTCATAATTTCTTCATTTGGATTCAGCAGAGTTAATATCGAAGGTTAGGAAGATTGAGATTAAGACCCGGGGTCTTACTAAACAAATCTTTGCTGGAGAGTACCACAGTGCCTTTAAAGGACAGGGTATGGCCTTCAGCGAGGTTAGAGAGTACCAGTATGGAGATCCTATTCGTAATATCGACTGGAACGTAACGGCTCGCTTTAACAAACCTTTTATCAAGGTTTTTGAGGAAGAAAGAGAATTAACAGTCATGCTACTCGTGGATGTCAGCGCTTCCAACGATTTCGGAACAAAGGCGCGATTTAAGAGAGAATTCATGACGGAGATTGCCGCTGTGCTTGCCTTTTCTGCTATTCAAAACAACGACAAAATCGGAGTAATCTTTTTCACAGATAGAGTGGAGAAATTTATCCCTCCCAAAAAAGGCAAAAAACACATCATGAGGATAATCCTGGAACTGCTGGATTTTGAACCAAAACACAATGAAACAAGCATACCAGAAGCTCTTAGATATTTTACTAATGCCATAAAAAAAAGATCTACTGCATTTCTTCTTTCCGACTTTGTCCAAAGCGATGAAAACAGTAGAAAACAACTTAAGGATAGCCTAACACTTACTAACAAAAAACACGACCTGGTTGCTCTTAGGATAAAAGACCAAGGTGAATATAGCCTACCAAAAATGGGCTTAGTTAGATTTGAAGATCCTGAAACAGGGAAGTTGCAATGGATTGATACATCAAGTAATAAAATAAGAAATTACATGAGCAATTGGCTTGACAATGAAGATATTATGATCAATGAGACTCTGCTAAAAAGCGGAGTTGATTTCGCCGAATTATATACGGAAGCCGATTATGTTAGCAATCTTATGAAACTTTTTAAGAAAAGGGGCAGGAGATGAGACTTAGTAATTCAATATTCGGACTTGCTCTGATTTGCATTCTTGCTTTCACTTTTGATGGCACTTCGGCCTTTGGCCAATCTTCACAAGCTAAAGCAAGCGCAGATACATCCCAAATCCTTATCGGCGACCATGTTAATATTATTCTGGAAATTAATCAGCCTAATTCAAGTCATTTTCAGTTCCCCGTGTTCACCGATACAATAGTTGATAAACTTGAAGTACTGTCTGTTTCTCCAATAGACACTTTGAAGATTGAAGACAGACTGAAACTCAGACAGCATATTGTTGTAACCTCTTTTGATACCGGATTCTATGTGATTCCTTCCTTTGTATTTCACGACCGCCTGAGCAAGGACAGCTTAAAATCAAATGCTCTGCCACTTGAAGTATTCACGATGGAAATAGATACTACTAAAGGAATTACAGATATTAAACTTCCTTTCGATGTACGACTTGGATTCTGGGAAATAGCTCCATATATTTTTGTTGGATTGTTCCTCCTGGCAATCGCAATTTTCCTTTGGTATTACTACAAAAAGAAAAAAAATATCGTACTTGATGCACCTGTGAGAGTTAAACCAGCCGAACCAGCCCATGTTTGGGCACTCAGGGAACTCGACAAATTATCCTCAGAGAAACTTTGGCAAAAAGATAAAATCAAATTATTCCATAGCCGACTAACAGATATAATACGTACATATATCGAATTTAGGTTTGATATTCCAGCAATGGAAAATACTACAGCAGAAACAATAGAGGCCTGTATTCCAAGAAAAGAAATACCCGAAGAAATTTGCTCTAATCTACAAGCTATGCTTGAATTAGCCGACCTTGTTAAGTTTGCAAAATGGAATCCCTTGCCAGATGAAAATGAAAGTTCACAGCAGATAGCTTACGATTTTGTTCTCAGAACAAAACTTGTTTCAGTCCTTAGAAAAGAAGATGCAGAATCATCTTCTGATCAAAAAACAGAAGTCGATCGAAAGGAGGAAGACAATGTGGAATAATTTTCAGTTTGCTGACAAGGCCTTCCTTTGGGGTTTAATAATCGTGCCCTTTCTTATTGGGCTATATATATACAGGCAAAAAAGAGGATACTCCAGCCTTCGATTATCCAGTCTTAATGCCCTATCCAATGCTCCCGTCTCATGGAAGAATTATTTTCGGCATCTCCCATTTATTCTAAGAATAATTGGCATATCTGGCCTTATAATAGTCCTTGCAAGACCACAATCAACAAGTTCATGGGAAAACATTGAGACAGAAGGAATTGATATTGTCCTCGCCCTGGATATCTCAGGGAGTATGCTCGCTGAAGACTTTAAACCAAACCGGCTCGAAGCATCAAAAGATGTAGCAATGGAGTTCATTGCCGGTCGCCCAAATGATAGAATGGGACTAGTTGTATTCAGTGGGGAATCTTTTACACAATGCCCCTTAACAACAGACCATGCTGTGCTTATGAATCTTTTCAAAGATATAAAAAGCGGAATGATCGAAGATGGAACAGCTATTGGGCTCGGCTTGGCAAATGCCGTTAGCCGACTAAAAGATTCAAAGGCAAAAAGTAAGGTTATTATTCTCCTAACTGATGGTGTTAATAATCAGGGAGAGATTGCCCCCGTTACTGCTGCTGAAATAGCAGAAACCTTCGGGATAAGAGTGTATACTGTTGGTGTGGGTTCTTTGGGTACAGCTCCCTACCCCTTCAAAACGTCTTACGGTGTTCAATACCAGAATATCGAAGTGAAAATAGACGAAGAAGTGCTTCAGGAAATCGCCAGAATGACAGACGGGAGATATTTCCGCGCTACAAATAATCAAAAATTGAAAGATATATACCAGGAGATTGACGCACTGGAGAAATCAAAAATAGAGGTTAGAGAGTTTTCAAGAAAAACTGAAGAATACCTGAGATGGGCAATCATTGCAGGCTTAATCCTTCTGCTGGAAGCCCTCCTCAGAATAACATTGTTTAAAAATAATCCGTAGAATTGGGATGGAAAGCTTTAGGTTTGAAAATACGGTTTTTCTTTATCTACTACTGGTAATCCCAGTACTGTTAGCGATATACCTGTATAGTCAATACAGATCAAGAAAAAAATTACTCAAATGGGGTGATAAACAGCTCCTCGAATCATTAATGCCACTTGCATCTACATCCAAAAAGAATTGGAAATTTGCAATCTACCTCCTAGCCATCATAGCACTAATTTTTGCTCTGGCAAGACCACAGTTTGGATCAAAACTAACGGAGGTAAAAAGAAAAGGCGTTGAGAT
>CAYUNU010000003.1:0-17176 GCA_964446195.1 uncultured Porphyromonadaceae bacterium
AGGTAATTTTAATAATGTTCTTGTTCATGCTCTTCTAACAGATATTGAGATGTGTATTTCTCTGGTGCCGGATTCACTCAAGAAACTTCAATCACATGCTGCCTTTATCTGTGATGGTTCTCCTCCAATACTGAATGTTAGAATGGAGTTTAATAATGGTGCTGCTGCAAGTCTAAGGATTGATCCATTCAAATCAGGCAACAGTATTAATATGGCTGTTTTTCAGCGTCAGAATATTTTCAGTTTAGATCTTCAGGCAGGCACTGCCAAGGTAGAAACTTTTCCTAAGCCTGGGTGTGACGATCAAGGAAAAACAATAACCCTATGGCCATCGGAAGGATTCCCTGCTGTTAGTCTGGATGAAAATGACCCGGAGTTTTTAACCCTTGAGTGTCTCTCTTTTATTCAGAGCATCACCAACAATATATCTTGTTTGTCCAGTTTGGAGCAAGGTTGCGAGGCTTTAAAAATAGCCCGAAGTATCTTCGAAAGGATATCAATTACTGTCGACTGAAGCTCTTCAGCATGTCAATATTCTTCTTTTCAACAAGATTATCAACAAAATACTATTGGATAAGCTTGGGATATAAAAAATTAATTGTATTTTTGCACTCCAATTTGATAAAGGCATAGGTTTGCCTTAAATATCAGGGAATTACTAACTATTGAAAACTGGTTATAGTGGATACATTAAGCTACAAAACCATTTCGGCAAATAAAATGACGGTAACCAAAGAGTGGGTTGTCGTTGATGCCACTAATGCAGCCTTGGGTCGCCTCTCAACTGAGATCGCCATGTTGCTCCGTGGGAAAAGGAAGCCGAATTACACTCCACACGTTGACTGTGGAGATAACGTTATTGTTATTAACGCCGAGAAGGTTCGTCTGACAGGTAAGAAAATGACCGATCGCGTTCATTTCTCCCACTCTGGTTATCCGGGTGGTCAGCGTGAAACAACTCCGGAGCAGATGTTCAAAAAGAATCCTGCAAGTTTGATTGAGCATGCTGTAAGAGGTATGCTTCCAAAAAGCAGGTTAGGTAGGGTATTGTTTACGAATCTTTTCGTTTACGCCGGCCCTGAGCATCCGCACGAAGCTCAAAAACCAAAAGAAGTCAACTTTAATATTAAATAAAGAACATGGAAGTAGTAAATGCCATTGGAAGAAGGAAAGCAGCTGTTGCTAGGATTTTTCTCAACGAAGGCAAAGGGCAGATCACTGTAAATAAGAAGGATTATACTGATTATTTTCCAGCTGGTCAACTTCAATATATTGTGAAGCAGCCCCTTAACCTCCTGGAAGTGTCTGAAAAATATGACATTCGCGTCAATCTTGACGGTGGTGGTATTAAAGGACAGGCAGAGGCTCTCAGACTGGCTATTTCACGTGCACTGGTTCAGATTGATCCTGAATCAAAAAAGGTGTTGCGTGCAAATGGTTTCATGACCAGAGACCCCAGGGTTGTTGAAAGGAAAAAGCCAGGACGGCCTAAAGCTCGTAAGCGTTTCCAATTCTCCAAACGTTAAACATTTTATTTTTAAAATCTAGTTTAGGATCTAAACTTGCAGGACTCCAATAAAGGGCTACCTGTGGGTTGCCAAAACAGAAGGTAAACTAAAAATTATGCCAAGAACAAATTTTACCGAATTACTGGATGCAGGTGTTCATTTTGGGCATCTAAAGCGTAAATGGAACCCCAACATGGCTCCATACATTTTTATGGAGCGTAATGGTATCCACATTATTGACCTCCACAAAACAGTTGCCAAAGTAGATGAAGCAGCTGACGCTCTAAAGAGTATAGCAAAATCAGGTCGTAAAATCCTGTTTGTTGCTACTAAAAAACAAGCCAAAGACATTGTTGCGGAAAGAGTGAAAGCTACTGGAATGCCTTACGTTACTGAACGTTGGTCTGGTGGTATGTTGACGAATTTCCCTACCGTTCGTAAAGCCATCAAAAAAATGGCTACAATTGATAAAATGTCGACAGATGGCACCTTCAACAATATGTCGAAGCGTGAACGTCTGCAGGTTAGTCGCCAAAGAGCAAAGCTCGAAAAGCTTCTTGGAAGTATAAGGGATCTTACCCGCCTTCCAGCTGCACTTTTCATAGTTGATGTTTCAAAAGAATACATCGCTGTTAACGAAGCCCGTAAATTAAATATTCCTGTTATTGGAATGGTTGACACAAATTCTGATCCTAATGTTATAGATTTTGTTATTCCAGCTAATGACGATGCTTCAAAATCAATTAATCTTATTACTGATATTATGTGCCAGGCAATTGAGCAGGGTTTGAGTGAGAGAAAGGTTGAGAAAGATAAGGAAGCTGAGCAAAAGCCAAAAAAAGCAGCTGCTAAGGATTCAGAAAAGGGTGAGAAAAGTTCTTCAAGGAAGTCTTCAGCAAGAAAAGAAGCCGCTCCGAGAGCACCAAAAGAAGAATCAGCTGAATAAGGGAATTAGCACTTACCCTTAGTATTTTATTTTATTTCGTAAGATCAATAACCAAATAATTATCAATAATCATGGCCGATATTAAAGCAGCCGATGTGGCAAAACTTCGTAAAATGACCGGTGCCGGCATGCTCGATTGTAAAGATGCCCTCAAAGAAACCAATGGTGATTTCGAACAGGCAATAGATATTCTCAGAAAAAAAGGACAAAAAATTGCAAATAAGCGCGCTGAAAGAGAAGCTACTGAAGGTGCAGTTATAGCTATTACTAACGAACAGCATACAAAAGGAGCTTTAATAGTTCTGAATTGCGAAACTGATTTCGTTGCTAAGAATGAAGATTTTATAAAATTTGCCTATTCAATAGCTGAAGTAGCTCTCGAAAATATGCCAGCCGACCTGGATGCTCTTAAAGAACTTCCTATCAATGGTGTTAAAATTGGCGATGAAGTAACTACTCAATCAGGAGTAATTGGTGAGAAAATCGAACTTTCTTTCTATTCAAAGGAAGATAGCCCATATGTAATTCCTTATATTCACCCAGGTAATAAACTGGCTACTCTTGTTGCTCTTAACAAGGGTAATATTGATATTCAGGTTGCCAAAGATGTTGCAATGCAAGTTGCAGCTATGAGCCCTGTTTCTGTTGATAAAGACAATGTTCCTCAGGATATTATTGAAAAGGAATTAGAGATCGGACGTGAGATTGCTCTTCAGGAAGGAAAACCGGAAGCTATCGTTGATAAAATTGCTCAGGGAAAACTGAATAAATTTTTCAAAGAGAATACTTTACTGAACCAAATGTTTATTAAGGATAATAAAACATCAGTTGGAGATTATTTAAAGCAAACAGATAAAGAGCTTACTGTTAACAGTTTTGTTCGCTTTGCTCTGAATAACTAGAACAATATTTTTTACTATTAATCAAGGCCCCTTTCCTGATAACAGGTAAAGGGGCTTTTTTTGTAAATTTACAGACTAAATTTTTTGATCATGAATTGCCGAGTCAGATTTGCACCATCACCTACAGGCCCTCTGCATATGGGAGGAGTTAGAACAGCCCTTTTTAATTATCTCTATGCCAGAAAAAATAAGGGGACTATGATTCTTCGAATAGAGGATACCGACCAAAACAGATTTGTCCCCGGGGCAGAAGAGTATATTATCGAATCGTTGAAATGGTGTGGTATAGAAATTGACGAAGGTGTCCTTGAAGGAGGATCTTTCGGGCCCTATCGCCAATCAGAGAGAAGAGATATTTATGTTCGGTATGCTGATGAACTAATAAATTCGGGTTGGGCGTATTATGCTTTTGATACGCCAACGGAATTGGAAGAGGCAAGAAAAAACCTAGATAACTTTTCTTACGATAGCTCTACCAGGTTGGAGCTTAGAAATTCACTGTCAATGGCAGAGGATGAGGTTAAGAAACTAATAGACTCAGATGAGGCTTATGTTATACGATTTAAATTTCCTGAAAATGAGGAGATTGTGATGCAGGATCTTATCAGAGGTGAAGTAAGGGTAAATTCCAGTACTCTGGATGATAAGGTTTTGTTTAAGTCTGATGGACTTCCTACCTATCATCTGGCTAATGTTGTTGATGATCATCTGATGGAAATAACGCAAGTGATACGAGGAGAAGAATGGTTACCTTCTTTGCCGCTTCATGTTATGCTGTATAGGGCTTTGGCTTGGTCTGATACGATGCCTGAGTTTGCTCATCTTCCGTTAATCCTCAAACCAACCGGCAGTGGCAAACTGAGTAAAAGAGATGGCGATAAGTTGGGCTTCCCGGTATTCCCAATTGATTATCTGAACCCAGAGACAAATGAAACGGCTTCGGGATATCGTGAGTCGGGCTATTTGCCTCAAGCATTCATCAATATTATTGCACTATTAGGATGGAATCCCGGGACCGAGCAGGAAATATTTTCCATGGGTCAGCTTATTGAAGCATTTGACCTTAACCGCGTCGGAAAGTCGGGTAGCCGTTTCGACCCGGAGAAGTCGAGAAATATAAACCATCAGTATTTACAGCAAGCCTCAAATGATGATTTATCCAAGCTGGTAGACCGATGGATCAGCGAATCGGTGGATCAGACAAAAAAGATTAAAACTCTTGATCTTGTAAAGGAAAGGATGAACTTGTTGTCGGATTTTTGGGATCAAGCCTATTTCTTTTTCGAAGCACCTAAGGAATATGATGAGAAGATGGCCAGGAAGGGTTGGAAAGAAGGAACTAAGGAGAGGATGGAGCAGGTGACTCAGCTTCTTCTTGGTGCATCAGGAGATTTTAGTGCAGGGAATCTGGAACCTGTTATCAAGAATTGGGCTGCTGAGGAGGAGATTGGTTTAGGAATGGTGATGAATCCATTAAGACTGGCACTTGTTGGAGCTCCAAAAGGACCTGGCGTTTTTGATATTATGGAGGTTCTGGGCGAAGAGGAAACTGTCAGACGCATTAACAAGGCAATTGAAAAGCTGGGCTGACGTTTATTGGGTATGGAAAAGAATAGATTAATAGGTAAGAAGAGAAACGTGAGACTTCGTGTCTCAACGATAATTTTTGCTTTTTGCCTTATTGCCCTTTGCCCTATAAGAGGTTTTTCCCAAAAACCTGTGGACCTGGTTTATCCTCAGCTTGATGCAGCAAATTCTAGATGGATATATTTTAGCTCAGCAAGTCGTCCATTTGGCTTGGTAAACCTTTATCCTGATACTGAAATAAAAGGTGCATGGGGTAGTGGTTATGTTTACGATACTGAGGAGATCAAGGGTTTTTCCCATGTTCATGCCTGGCAATTGGCCGGCTTGTCGGTTATGCCTGTTGTGAGTGATATGAAAGTGAATGCCTTGAAAAGAGATTATTATTCGGCATTTTCCCATGATGATGAAGTTGTAAGCCCCGGGTATCATAAAGTTGAACTACTGAGATATGGTATTAAAGTTGAGCTTACCTCAACTGCCAGGGCAGGTTTCCATAGATATAATTATACAACGGGTGGTTTACCAAAAGTATTAATAAACCTTGGCGTGGAGTTAGGCCCATCAAAAATGATCAAGGGTAAGATAGTGCAAGGGGATGCTTATACCCTTAAGGGCCATGTTGTTAATGCGGGTACTCTTAGAAGGCCAAAAAATGTTAAGCTATATTTCTATATTGAGTTTGACACTCCGATTGAGCAGATGGATGTGTGGGCCGGATTACGATCAAAACCGGAGACAAAAAGGACCAAGGGCAATAATGCAGGAGCTCTCATAAGTTTTCCCGAATATGCAGGCCAGCCACTATTGATGAAGGTTGGGATATCATACGTGAGTGTTAAACAGGCAGAGCTAAACATGAGAACGGAAATTCCTGATTGGGACTTCGATGCTGTTGTCGTTGAATCAAAGAATGAGTGGAATGATTTGCTTAGCCGTATCCGGATAAGTGGAGGGACAGAAAATGACCATGTGCGGTTTTACACTGATTTATGGCATTCTCTTCTGGGGAGGAAGAAGATCAGTGATGTAAACGGGAAGTATCCTGATTATACCGGTCGCTGGAGAAGAATCGGGAAAACTCCTAAAAATGAGAATGGTGCACCTCTTTACGATCAGTATAATTCCGATTCTTTTTGGGGAGCACAATGGACACTTAATACCCTGTGGCACCTTGCCTATCCTGAGATCAC
The DNA here is from genome assembly GCA_964446195.1 of uncultured Porphyromonadaceae bacterium. GTDB lineage: Bacteria > Bacteroidota > Bacteroidia > Bacteroidales > UBA12481 > JAUVKA01. The sequence continues at coordinate 6,134 of CAYUNU010000003.1, forward strand.
CTCAGCTTTTTGTAATTCTTTATTAAGATATTACAAAGATGGAGGCCTCATTCCAAGGGGGCCATCAGGAGGGAATTACACTTATGTCATGACCGGAGCGTCTTCAACTCCTTTTATTGTTAGTGCATACATGAAGGGGATAAGGGATTTCGATATAGACCTGGCCTACGAGGGGCTCAGGAAAAACCATATGCCCGGAGGAATGATGTCCAAGGCCGGATATGAGCATGGTACTGTAATAGGAGGAGGTTTGGAGAACTATATTAAGCTTGGATATGCTCCCTATCCCCTAACACGTAAGATCAGGGCTTATCATATTGACGGAGCAGGACAGACTCTGGAATATTCCTACCAGGACTGGACTCTGGCTCAACTGGCACAGGAGTTGGGTAAAGATGACGACTATAAATATTTCCTTAATAGATCAGAGAGTTATAAGACCTTGTATGATCCAAAATCAGGATATATGAGGCCTCGAAATCGACGCGGAGATTTTAAGGGAAAGTTCGATCCATTTGAGTATAATAATGGTTTTGTTGAGTCAAACGCAGCTCAGGCAACCTGGTTTGTTCCACATGATTATGACGGTCTTGCTAAATTGATGGGTGGGAAAGACAGCTTGATAATCCGTCTTAATGCTGCTTTTGAAGAAGCTTCGTTGTTGGGGTTCACATCAGGAAAATCACATGATAAAGAAACGCAAGCGAAACTCAGTCGTATTCCCATAAATTATGGAAATCAACCCTCCATGCAAACTGCATTTATCTTTAATGTTGTGGGTGCTCCCTACCTAACGCAGAAATGGTCCAGGGTAGTTGTTGATTCGGTATATACCAAGGTTTCTCCCTACGACGGATATAATGGTGATGAGGATCAAGGGCAGATGGGAGCACTAGCGGTACTAATGAAAATTGGCTTGTTTCAACTCGACGGAGGAACAACGTCGGATCCAATATATCAAATTGGAAGCCCGATCTTTGATAAGATTGATATTGATTTAAATCCTGATTATTACGAAGGAGGTAAATTTACTATCGAAACAATTAATAACTCGAAAGAGAATATTTACATAAAATCTGCAACACTTAATGGTCAACCTCTGAACAGATTCTATTTGAAGCACAGTGAAATTGTTAAAGGAGGACGACTTGTTTTGGAAATGACGGACCAGGCAGTAGGCAGTTGGCAGTAGGCGTAAGTGATAAGTATTAAGAAGTGAATTGTATTTAGTTTTTGACAATAAATATTTAGGACATGAAAAGAAAAGCTTTACTTGGTGTTTTTATCCTTTTATTATCTGTTAGTTTAGTTGCACAGGATCAGGGTAAGGAATTGTATGAGAAATTGAAGCAGATTGAAGGTCTGGAGATTACCCCGATAGAGAATCTTAACTACAGGTTTTCAGAAGGATATCAGATAATGTTTACTCAGCCTGTGGATCACAATAATCCTGATGGTCAGAAGTTTAGACAAAGGATGTTTATCGGGCATGTTGGTTTCGACAGACCGATGGTGATGTCAACATCAGGATATACAGCGGGCGGACTGGGCTTTGCTGAGCCTGCAGGCTTGCTTAATGCAAACCTGATAAGAGTTGAGCATAGATATTTTGGTGAGTCAGCTCCCGACCCACTTGATTGGGAGTATCTTACAACCTGGCAGGCCGCCACCGACCATCACTGTATTGTTGATGCCCTTGACGATTTATATCAGGGGAAATGGGTGAGCACCGGTCATAGTAAAGATGGGCAAACAGCGATGATGTTTAAGGCTTATTATCCTGATGATATTGATGTTGCAATCCCTTATGTAGCACCTTTAAATACGAGTAAGGTTGATCCAAGGATCTTCGAATTTCTTGATAATGTGGGAACGAAAAAGGAAAGGAAAAAAGTTTATGAATACCAGATCGCCTTGTTTAAGAACAAGGACAAATTGATGCCTGAGGTGGAAGAGCTGGCCAAGGAGAGAAATTGGAATTTTACCATGGGTATCGACCGGGGATTTGATTTGGCAGTTCTTGAGTTTCCATTTGCTATGTGGCAGTATGGGCAGATCAAGCCACTAAACCTGCCTGGCAATAAAGCAAGTGTTGAGGATCTACTTATGCCACTCAATAAAGTTAATGCTTTGTTCTATTTCAGTGAACCGGGAATTGTAGGTTACCTTCCACATTATTATCAGGCTATGAATGAAATGGGTTATTATGGATATAAGGTTAAGCCTTATAAGAAATACCTGGATGATACAAAGCCTATTACCTGGGATTTTACGATGACTCCGTATGATATGGACACCACCTTCAATCCTAAAACTCTTGAGTTTATGCACGACTTTGTGCAGAACAAAGGTGATCATATGCTGTATATCTATGGTGAGTATGATACCTGGACAGCCACAGGGGTAACCGAAATTACCGGTCCTGCTGATGCGATGGTAAAGATTCAACCTAAGGGGTATCACGGGGCACATATCACTGCATTTCCTGAGAAAGAACGCCAAGAGATATATGATCAGTTGAGTGAGTGGTTGGGTTTTGAAGTGCCGGTTAAATAAGGCAAAGGGCAGAAGGCAAAGGGCAGAAGGCAAAGGGCAGAAGGCAAAAGGCCAAAATTTGGGAAAAGGGAAAAGGGTAAAAGTTTTATTATATTTGTTTGTCTCCCCGACATTTAATCTAAACTGTAGTATGAAAACCTTTCTGCGTTTATTCCTCTTAGGAACCATGGTTATTTTTGGCTGGTCCTGTTCTAATAGTAAAACTAATATTCCTGAGGAACTAATGGTTTTTGACCTTGCTGAAGCAGTGAAAGATCAAAAAACTGCCTTGGCCAGTGAATTCTTTTCCGATGTAGAATTTGTTGTTCTTGACGGGAAGAAGGAGTTCTATTTCCCGCAGCATCATATAACTTCCAGCTTCGTCAAAAACTATTCCCTTTCTATGGATCAATTCAATCAAGGATCAGCCTTAGGGGTATTTAAAAAAAATGGAGAATTGTTGCTTTCTCTTAATGAAAAAGGGAAAGGCCCTGGCGAATATGCTGGAGCTTCCGAATTTGGAATGGATTATGATGAGACTAAGATCTTTGTTGCTGAAGGATATTACAAAAAGATTCATTGGTATGATCTAAGTGGAAATTGGTTGGAAACAATTGATATACCTACTAGTTTCAATCATGTATATTGTTTACCTGATGGTAATCTGTTATTTCAGAATAAGCGTTATGAGCCTGACAATCTGGATTCATGCCGACTGTTTATTTGTAACCCCAAAGGGGAGGTCGTCAAGCAGGTTTGGAATAAGTCAAAGGAGATAAATGATTTTGCGCAGTTTATGGACACTTATAGTATAAAGCGATCACCTAAATATGGATTACTATATCGCGATTCTCCCTTGTATGATACAATATATCAGATTAATGAGAACTATGAAATACAGCCTTTCTTCGTGATGGATCCTGGTCGTTTACGCTTGCCTGAGGATCTCGCTACTGATTTCAACAGGAGTGACGAATGGGGAAATTATTTGAGAGCCAATTACTATTATTTTTCTGGTAAAGATCTTCTTATATCTGCATCTTATAAGAAGAAATGGCTAATGTATCATGTAGATTTTAAGAGTAAGGAAGTGACAGGTTTAAGTGAGATTAAGGATGACCTGCTTGGGTGGAGAAGTCTGCCTTACTATGGAACCAAGGATGGTAATTATCTTGTTCATGAAATATATGTGCCTTATTATAAGGATCATATCGATGATGCTATTATCCATGATGATGTGAAATTTCCTGAAATCCAAAAGCAACTAAGGGAGGCTCTTTTAAATGCAGGTGATGAGGTTGATATGATCTTGATTTACTATAAGCTTAAATAAGGCAGAAGGCAGAAGGCAGAAGGCAAAGGGCAAAGGGCAAAAAGGCAGTAAGTATTTTCAATAGTCCTGTGCTTTAGCTCAGGGTTATTTTTTAGTTTGATCATTATTGCATGATGAAAATAGCAGTATGGCAATTAACAATATTCTATATTTCGTCATTATATTCATTATTTTGTCATTCGGTACAAACTCCTAACAGTCTCACCCAAACGTGGTTGATACAAAAACCAGATCACACCATTTCTGATTTGAATATTTTCTATGAAGGGAAGGGCTGGGGTTTGTAAGATGTCGACAACTTGACCGGATTCAACGTTAATTTCACCTAAAAGGACTCTGCTTCCTTTGTAATAAACCCAATATAATTTATTATTCACTGGGTCCTGTATTACAATTTTTTGTCTGTTGTGATGCTTTGGAAAATTGTTCTTTACCCTTTCAACCTTCTCAAAATTGTCTTTATAAATATGGCTTATGTTATTTGTAAAGTCGAAAATAACCATTCCTTCATTGTATCTAAAAGCCTGACTTGTAATTGGTTTATGAATAATAAATTGGTCATATACATAGGCCTCAAAAATTTCATTAGCCTGAGCAACAAGTGCAGGATCGCTTGATATTTTCCCTGATAAATTGGGATTCCAGTGACGGTATCTGACTGCTGCCTTGGAGGCTGAAAATAGCTCTTCATTATAAATAGTCTCCAACTCAATCTTTTCTTTAGCTAAGGTATCAATGATGTAATACTCATTGGCCTGGCCTTGTCCTGATATTTGTTTGAAAACAAAATAGTTGTCCACCTGAAATTGAAATTTTAAAAGATCTTCTGAAAAATCATTTGCCAGAGTTGGATGTATTAGATTCAGTAGGCTGTCTTGCACAAATATTTGAAAGACAAGATCCTCTGCAAACAAATGGCCATTTCCAAAGCCATCTTTAAAGATTTTCTTTGGTTTAGTTATTGCGAGGTTGGCAATAGTATCTTGATTCATATCAATTAGAGTAACTTGTCCCTCAGAGAACTTTCTGTTCTTATAGCCAATTGTCAGGATACTCTCATCAAAAAGGAAATAGTCAATGATGTAGAAATAATCATCTTTGAAGTATCGCTTAATCCTTTCGCCCAGCACTTCGATTTCGTCGATCTTTGTAGTTTTTGGAACCATCCTGATGTTTATTCCTGATTCCTGTTTGGAGTTGATTACTACTGTTTTGGGATGGTAGCTTAGGTGGGAAATCTCGATGATTAAAGGGTAAGAAGGATTTGGAATAATAAATTCGCCGGACTGGTTTGATATTATTCCTTTTGAGTTGAATTGAATAGTGGCATTTGGGATAGGCTTTTCGTTCTCTGAAGAGATGATTTTCCCGGTGAATTGAGATTGACCAATAGCTGATAGACCCGTAGCAACAAAAGCCACCAATAAACAGAAATATTTCATTATGTAAATAGGTTTTGTTGGGGGGACAAACAAAGATAAGAAAAAAGTCAGAAGGATGTTCAATAGTCCCGTGCTCTATGCTCGGGGTTATATGGCGATTTAATCATTTTAGTTTCACCACCATTACGACCGGATTGTCCTCAGGATCCAACTTTTTACAGAAGGCTCTCAATTTCGATGAAAGAGGAGCTGTTTGCTCTGTGCCGTAATATTTAAGATGGCCGTTTGCAATATCGATATACCTCTGGGCATCATTTACCTGCACTAGCAAGTCACTGCCTGAATATCTTGATGGCCAGAATGGGAGGCCTCCATCAACGTCATTAAACAGTCCATAAATATCCATCTGGTCTATAGTTTCGGCCAAAATGTGGTTTGATTTCGTTATATCCTGATCTTTAAAATGTACAAAACGTTTTTGCAATCCTTCCTTTTGGCCGCACATAAACAAGTATTGCGAAGTTTCAATAGTACTTATAACTGCTGGGCCTGTTGTGAATGACGGCTCAGATGTACCATAGTATGCTTCATCAGGTAAAGAGTTTTTTCCTTGATACATTTTCCAGGCTTCCTCCCATTTGTTCTTCTTGCTTAGGTAATAACCATACCGATAAGGCCCTTCATTGAAGTACAGGGTGTCGTTAATCAAACCAAAGAAAGCTGTTATTGAAGCATAATCTCCCGCTCCGGGTTCTCTGTTTTGATAAAGTGGAATCCTGTCCACAATTTGTCCTTCCACATTCAGCTCCTGAACTTCGGCTAATTCAGGATGTAATCTGAAAGGAAGTATTAATACATAAAGCTGACCATCAGATCTGATAGCCATTCGCTTTGCATCTGAACTGAGTTTGAATTCATCCATGAAAACACCGGATTTATCAAATTTCAAGAGTTTTTTTTGTGAAGGATCAAGTATCCAGAATAATTTGTTCGACGCATCAAATTCAACCTGTGCAGCTAGAAATTCTCCGGGGCCTTGACCATAATTAGCTAGAGTGAAAAGGAACTTCCCCGATTTATTAAAGATGTATATTGGTTGTTTTGGGGTGTAGATAATTATGTATTCATCCTGCCTTTTAGCTAATATCATATAACCTCCCGGCAAAATGCAAATATTAGTTTTTTTAAGAGCTATGTATTCAACTGATTCAGCTACCTCTGAAAGTTTTACAAAACCATCAGAATCCCACAATCCTTCAAGGTCTATTAGGGGAACATCAGAATGCTTAGTTTGATCATTATTGCATGATGAAAATAGCAGTATGGCAATTAACAATATTCTATATTTCGTCATTATATTCATTATTTTGTCATTCGGTACAAACTCCTAACAGTCTCACCCAAACGTGGTTGATACAAAAACCAGATCACACCATTTCTGATTTGAATATTTTCTATGAAGGGAAGGGCTGGGGTTTGTAAGATGTCGACAACTTGACCGGATTCAACGTTAATTTCACCTAAAAGGACTCTGCTTCCTTTGTAATAAACCCAATATAATTTATTATTCACTGGGTCCTGTATTACAATTTTTTGTCTGTTGTGATGCTTTGGAAAATTGTTCTTTACCCTTTCAACCTTCTCAAAATTGTCTTTATAAATATGGCTTATGTTATTTGTAAAGTCGAAAATAACCATTCCTTCATTGTATCTAAAAGCCTGACTTGTAATTGGTTTATGAATAATAAATTGGTCATATACATAGGCCTCAAAAATTTCATTAGCCTGAGCAACAAGTGCAGGATCGCTTGATATTTTCCCTGATAAATTGGGATTCCAGTGACGGTATCTGACTGCTGCCTTGGAGGCTGAAAATAGCTCTTCATTATAAATAGTCTCCAACTCAATCTTTTCTTTAGCTAAGGTATCAATGATGTAATACTCATTGGCCTGGCCTTGTCCTGATATTTGTTTGAAAACAAAATAGTTGTCCACCTGAAATTGAAATTTTAAAAGATCTTCTGAAAAATCATTTGCCAGAGTTGGATGTATTAGATTCAGTAGGCTGTCTTGCACAAATATTTGAAAGACAAGATCCTCTGCAAACAAATGGCCATTTCCAAAGCCATCTTTAAAGATTTTCTTTGGTTTAGTTATTGCGAGGTTGGCAATAGTATCTTGATTCATATCAATTAGAGTAACTTGTCCCTCAGAGAACTTTCTGTTCTTATAGCCAATTGTCAGGATACTCTCATCAAAAAGGAAATAGTCAATGATGTAGAAATAATCATCTTTGAAGTATCGCTTAATCCTTTCGCCCAGCACTTCGATTTCGTCGATCTTTGTAGTTTTTGGAACCATCCTGATGTTTATTCCTGATTCCTGTTTGGAGTTGATTACTACTGTTTTGGGATGGTAGCTTAGGTGGGAAATCTCGATGATTAAAGGGTAAGAAGGATTTGGAATAATAAATTCGCCGGACTGGTTTGATATTATTCCTTTTGAGTTGAATTGAATAGTGGCATTTGGGATAGGCTTTTCGTTCTCTGAAGAGATGATTTTCCCGGTGAATTGAGATTGACCAATAGCTGATAGACCCGTAGCAACAAAAGCCACCAATAAACAGAAATATTTCATTATGTAAATAGGTTTTGTTGGGGGGACAAACAAAGATAAGAAAAAAGTCAGAAGGCAAAAGGCAAAAGGTAGAAGGCATTTGTAAGGACGCCCACTAGGGGCGCGTCCCTACGGGCTTTTTTGTATATTTACAATCTATTGTCTCCCCGACATTTAACCTAAGCTGTTTATGAAAATATTTAATATTATTGTCATTAGTCAGATTACCAGCATGCTTGTGTTGTCATGCTCAAACAAAGGGGAAGATGGAATACTAAATGATGAACCAATTACTATACAGGTTGAGGGGGCAACGTTTGAGGCTATAAGCTCAAAAAAACTACTTGAAAATTCAGAATTTGTATTTCTTGAAAGCAATGAGGATTGTCATTTTGGAGAAATGTCAACCTTCTTTTTTGCTATGGATGAGTTTTATGTATTTGACCCAGTACAGAAACACATGGCCTTTAGGTTTGGGAGAGATGGTAAATTTTTAAACACAATTGGTAAGCAAGGTAATGGACCTGGTGAGTACCCCTATTTGTCAGATGCTTTTATTGATCAGGATACTGTAGAAATAATGTGTGGCGCTGCGAAATCAGATATTTATAGATATTATAAAAATGGAGATTTTATAGAAAAACAGGAGTATGAGGCAGCTTTTTGTCCTTCCTTTGTTAAGGTTCCTGAAACCAACGATTACTTATTTTATTTATCGCATGGGGATCACAAGATCAAAAGAATCAGTAGGGGTGGTGTATTATTAGATACCCTATTAGCCCAAAAACAGGAGGATCGTATCGGCATGACTTTGGATGTTTTTACAGTTAGCTCAGGAGGCACTGTTTTAGTCAATGAAGTGCTCTATAATATAATATGGAGGTGGGATGGTGAAGATTTTGCAGAAAAGTATATTCTTGATTTTGGCGAATACACTTTCTATCAGGGAGAAAAGGATGAAGAGCGATATTTTGAAAATGGTGGAGGTGTTGAAAGGTGGAACATCAGGTGGTGTCAGGCAAATGATGATTATTTGTATGTTTTAGCATTGTTTATTCCTCCTGGAGCACAAAGTGAATATGATGTCGATTTTAAGCATCTTCTGTATAGCAAAGAAAAAAACCTCACATATCAATTGGGAGATGGTGATATTAACTGGCAATTTCGGTATCCAGTTGAAATAGATCAGGAAAATAAACTCTATCTATCCGGCAGCCCAGTCGAAATGTCCGAATGGGATGCCTGGATGAATATTGTTGATGATCAGGATTTGCCATTTAATATAGAGGGAAATCCTATTGTGATTATTGTTGATCTTGACAAATTGGTAAAATAAAGGCAAAAGGCAAAACAAAAGGCAAAAGGCAAAGGGCAAAAGGCAAAAATTAGTGTTAAGTGATATGGTTGAAGTCTCAGGTAAGGAGTAAGGTGGAAGTGATTCGTAGGGACGGGGCCTTGTGCCCTTTGCCTTTTGCCCTTTGCCTTTTGCCTTAATAAGGAATGTCAAACTCAAGAATCTCGCCAATTCCTTCAAGTATTTCTTCCAGCTGATACAAGTGCATAATATTGATGTTACCACGGATATTGATCATAGTATTTCCATTGATCATAATAAACTCTTTGTCATCTGGAAGATAATCCCTTTTAAGAAACACCATTTTCTCCCCATCCTGGTTGGTTTTCATCAGTTGAATAAAACCATTGAAATTTATTTCCTTGTTAGCTCTATCATAAAGAACAGAATTGTTGTTTGTGGTTACGGAAGCAACATTGCTGGCTTTTCCTGTAACTACGGTAGTTGAAGTGGAGGCGATACCTGCGGATTTGCCTGTTTTTTTATTGTTTTTAGGGCCTTCTCCTGTGGAAGCTTTTGAACCGGTCACTGCGGTCACTGTTGTTGCAACCTTCTTGCCATCAACGTAAGCGGTGCTTGTTGAATTCTTTATATTCTCGCTCCCTGTAACTATTGTTCCGGCACTTAAACTACTCCCATGATATTCCAGATACCTGACGAATTTTAGTTTTGAGAGGAAAGCAACCATTTCTGGATCAGCACCTTCAATGTTTTTGAACATCTTAAACATATCTTCTGTAACCTCGATTGACTCATAATTTGGTAGTTCGCTATATTCACCGAAGAAATTCTGGATTGATTTCTGGGCTGATGCCATTAGGGGCAATAATATAATGCTTAGTACTATAAGTTTTTTCATGTCATTTTTTGTTTATTACGTTTTCTAGTTCTTTTAAATTATCAATTGATTCCGGAATTTCATTTAACTTTTTAAGCTGGCCCATTTCTTTACTCAATGAAGAGGCGCAAACGGCAAGTGTTTTCACTGCATGTTCGTAGGATAGGGCGATTTGTTCTTCAGTATATTTTGGTTTGAATATCGCATCCTTCTTTACCCACAAAGTTGTCCCAATAGTCAGGATTAGGACGGCTGCGGCTGTGAGGCGGAGGAAGGGTGTTTTGCCTCGGAACGTACCCCCCTGTATCCCCCCTAGCCAGGGGGGAGGGATATTTGTCCCGACGTTTTTTTTGTAGGATTCGTATTGGTTGTGGGCAATGGCTTTCTCCTCTTCAATCCATTGCAAATATTCCTTGGGTAATTTCTCGCTAGCCATAAATCTCCTCCTTTTTGAATTGTGCAACTATTTTAGCTCGTGCTCTTGAGAGGTTTACTCTAACAGCGTTGATTTCCATATCCAATATTTCAGCTATCTCCTGATGTGAAAATTCCTGAAAATCATGTAGCTCAATTATTTCTTTTTGCTTGCCGGGGAGTTGGTCGACTGCCTTACGGATGCGTTGTATGAGTTCCTTTCTTTCTATGTCCAATTCAGGAAGAGGACCACCCGCTCCCGGATCTTCGCTTTGCTTCTTCTGGGATGACACTTCCCTTTGAGATTCATCATATCTAAACTCATCGATACAGATGTTGTTCAATATTTTAAAGCAGTAAGCTGATATGTTGCTGTTTGTGTCCAATTCTTTTCTTTTTTTCCAGAGTCTCAGTTTCAATTCCTGCATCGCATCCTTTACCTTATCCCCATCACGGAGCATCCGGTAGGCGAAACCGAAAAGTTTCGGTTCAAGTGCTTCTAGCATGTTAAGGAATTTCTTCTGATTCATCTTCAACACTAATACGTGAAAGTTACGAAATCATTACATTC
>CAYUNU010000003.1:17276-19823 GCA_964446195.1 uncultured Porphyromonadaceae bacterium
ATAATAAAATCATCAACATCTGTTGGAGCAAACTACTCTGAAGCTCAATCTGCGAGCTCATTCAAAGATTTTCATAATAAAATAAGGATTGCGTTAAAGGAGCTACAGGAAACTAATTTTTGGATTGCATTTTTTATTAAAACAAATCCAGATTTGACTGTTCTCCAAGAGATCAAAAATGAGAATATTGAATTGATAAAAATTCTTAGCACAATCTCAAAAAAGACTGAAAGCAAAACCAATATTAGCAGGTAAGTCATTGCAATATACACACTTATATCCCTATGCCTTAATTTTAAGTCCTACTTCTGCCTTCTGCCCTTTGCCTTCTGCCCTTCTGCCTTCTGCCTTATTTTTTAGTCCAGGTATCCCTAAGCCCAACTGTTCTGTTAAAAACCAGCCTGGTTCCATTACTGTCTTTGTCGCAGTTGAAATAGCCGAGACGTTGAAACTGGAAGTGATCGGGGTAATGGGCAGAACCGAGGGATGGCTCGAGTTTGCAGTTGTTAAGTATTGTAAGGCTATCAGGATTGAGGAACTCCATGAAGTCTTTATCTTTATGGCCGTCGGGATCAGGAGCCATAAAAAGGCGGTCGTATAGTCTAACGTCAGCATCCAGAGCATGCCTGGCGGAAACCCAGTGGAGAGTACCCTTTACTTTGCGTGTTATTGTGCTTGATCCGCTTTTTGAATCAGGATCATAGGAGCAATGAACAACAGTGAGATTGCCATTTTCATCTTTTTCAACCGACTCAGCCTTTATTACATAGGCTGATTTTAGTCGAACTTCCTGTCCAGGTGCCAAGCGAAAATATTTTTTGGGAGGATCTTCCATGAAATCATCACGTTCAATATACACTTCCTTGCAGAATGGCATCGACCGAACACCCATCGATTCATCTTCGGGATTGTTTATTGTTTCCAGATCTTCAACTTTATCATCAGGATAATTATCTATAATAAGCTTTATTGGATCCAGAACTGCCATAACACGAGGGGCTTTTTTATTAAGATCTTCGCGAACAGCAAATTCCAGAACTGCTACATCGATAACGTTGTTTCTCTTGGCAATTCCAACGGTATCAATGAAATTCTTGATTGATTCTGGTGTGTATCCTCTTCTCCTAAGACCTGATAGGGTTGGCATGCGAGGATCATCCCACCCTTTAACGTGTTTTTCCTGAACCAGCTGCAGGAGTTTCCTTTTTGACATTATAGTGTAGCTCAGGTTCAGCCTGGCAAATTCTATTTGTCGGGATGGAAAAATTTCCAGTTCTGAAATAAACCATTCGTACAAGGGTCTGTGAACTTCAAACTCGAGGGTGCAGAGAGAGTGGGTAACACCTTCTATGCTATCGCTCTGCCCATGGGCCCAATCGTACATTGGGTAGATACACCAATCGCTGCCTGTTCTATGGTGATGTACGTGGCGGATGCGGTACAGAATAGGATCTCTCATATGCATATTGGGAGATGACATACCTATTTTTGCCCTAAGGGTGCATGTGTCGTCGGGGAAAGCGCCATCTCTCATCTGAGCAAAGAGCTCGAGGTTCTCTTCAATACTACGATCTCTGTAAGGGCTGTTCTTACCTGCTTCGGTGGGTGTCCCTCTACTTTCACTAATCTCTTTCGCCGATAAATGGCACACGTAGGCTTTGCCCTTTTTAATCAATTTAATGGCAAAATGATATAGCTGATCAAAATAATCAGAGGCATAATACTCGCGATCTTCCCAGTCGAATCCCATCCATTGGATATCTTCTTTTATAGCATCAACATATTCAACATCTTCCTTTGCAGGATTTGTATCATCGAAGCGAAGGTTACATTTTCCACCATATTTTTCGGCCAGTCCGAAATCCAGACAAAAAGCCTTGGCATGACCAATATGTAAATATCCATTTGGCTCGGGTGGAAATCGGGTTTGTACCCTACAGTCGTTTTTACCATTCCGGATATCTTCCTCAATAAATTGCTCAATAAAATTCAAGGATTTGCTTTCCTCTGTATTGATATTGTTGTCAGCCATTATTCCAATCTTTTTAGATCTGCAAAAGTAAGTATATTTTGTGTTGAAAATTAGTATTAAATCTTGTTTGTCATCCTTTTCAGTTTCCTGAGATATTTTTTAGGAATCTCAATGATTCTGCCTGTCTCCTTGTTGGTTACACTGATCCAGTAACGACCGTTTTGTTCGATAAGATCGGGATATGACAAGCGTCCTGTTTCATAGCTTGTATCTTTTCTGTAGATAAGGGGGATTGCTTGTGTCCAAATCATTTCTCCATCTATCCATTTCCCTGCTGCCAGCCATCCCGGATTGCGCTTGGCGAATCCTGTTCCCCCATGGTTATGGTACCATATCAGGAATAAACCATTTTTAGTTTTCCATATTCTTGGACAGGCTCTGGGGTTTTTTAATTCTGTTTTATCCTGATATTTGGCCTTACCGGGCACTGACCAGTTGTGCCCTTTATCGAATGATTTAGATTCTGCAATAAATCCAAGATCAGTGCGATAAACACAATACAAAGTATCTCCTCC
>CAYUNU010000003.1:19923-29370 GCA_964446195.1 uncultured Porphyromonadaceae bacterium
TAAGGTGTTTTGTAGGGCATTACCCAGGAGGCAGCAGGGCCGTTTGGCGATTCAATTTGAACAGTATCCGTCCAGGTTTTACCCTTATCAAAGCTAAGGCTGGAAACAATATGCTGACCGGTACTGCCTTCTATGCCGGACGAGGTAGTAAATGTACAGAGCCATGATCCGTCGTCGAGGACAACTATATATGGCTGATCAACGTAGCCACTTTCATATATCGAATATCCATCATCAAAGTTGAGGGCTGCCTGACTGTATAATAAGGCAGGAAAACAGGTAATCAGGAAGACAAAAAGTATTGGTCTTATTAATTTCATAGGGTCATCATAAATTGTATTTTCATGCTTTAATTTTCGAAGATATAATAAGATGGGCATTATACGTATTGAGAACATGGAATTTTACTCCTATCATGGTCATTATGAAGAGGAAAGAATTGTAGGGAACAGGTTTCTGGTCGACCTGACCATGGAGACAGATTGCAAGAAGGCGGCCTTATCAGATGAGTTGAAAGATGCTCTTGATTATCAGAAGGCCTATGATGTTGTGAAAGAGGAGATGAAAGATAAAAGCTATCTGTTAGAGCATATCGCCGGACGCATATTGGATGCCCTTTTTATCAATTTTGTTGAGTTAGATAAAGCCGAGGTTAAAGTATCGAAGCTTAATCCGCCGATGGGAGGCAAGATACAGGCTGTCTCGGTGGAATTATCTAGAAAAAGAACGTAAGGACGGGGCCTTGTTGAGCTTGCGAAATCCCGATTTTTCGGGGTGCCCGTCCGTGATGGAACAGGTAAAATTCAAATCATGAAAACAACAAACAGAAGAAATTTCATCAAATCTGCTGGTGCAGTAGGTGTATTTACCATTGTATCACCTACAGTTGCCTTTGGATACAAGGCAAATTCAGCGGTTCGAATGGGCATTATTGGTTGTGGAGGAAGAGGGACAGGTGTGATTACTACCATGTCGAGGAATGCTAATATCGAGATTGTGGCCATGGCTGATCTTTTCCAGGATAAGCTGGATGCTAGTCATGAAACTCTGAACAAGGCAAATCAGGATAAAGGGTTTTCCAAAATTCCTGATTCAGCCACCTATGTTGGAGCCGGGGCATATGCGCAGTTGCTGGATAATCCTGATGTTGATGCTGTTTTGGTTTCATCGCCAGCTTATACCCATGCTGATTTTCTTGAGGCTTCTGTAAAAGCCGGGAAGCATGTTTATTGCGAGAAACCGGCTGCACCTGATGTAGCCGGCTGTAGAAAAGTTGAGCGTATTGGTCGTGAGTATGATGGGAGGCTGAGTATGACTTTTGGTTTTCAGATCCGTCGGGCCACTGCCTATGGTGAGATGGTAAAAATGGTTCAGGATGGCGCCATTGGTGATATCATCAGTGGAGAGTTACATTATTTTTCATCTATGCCTCAGGTTAAGGATATCTCCGCGATGTCGTATGACGAGTCAAGGATTCGTAACCAATATCATTTCAGGGAGTTATCGGGAGGGATTCTTTTGGATCAGGGAATTCATATTATTGATGTTTGTAACTGGGCTTTGGGATCTCATCCAATAAGTGCTGTTGGAATGGGGAGCAGGAAAGGCCGGACCTATGGCAACAGTTGGTCGAATTATCAGGCTATATTAAAGTATCCTGATGGAATAAATGTTAGTTTCAGTTCTTCACAAATTGGACCGAGTTTTGGGGATGTAGCTGTAAGGTTTATGGGCACAGAGGGTATTGCTCAGGCTCATTATTCCGGAGGTGTTTTTATAAGTGGAAAAAATGAGTGGGACAGTGGTATTGCCAAAAGTTCTGCTTCGCTCACTGCTGAGCAGAGGAGTGCCGGAGTATTTTTGTCGGCGCTACACGATGCGGATCCAAACAAAGGAGCCTCTTTTATAAGAAGTATAGAAAGCGGTAATTACCTGAATGAGTTACAGGCTGGTGTCGACTCCACCTTGTCGGCATCACTGGCAAGAGATGCAGCCACCAGGTCGGAGGAGTGCACCTGGGAGGAAAATTATCATTCTAACTCTAGATTGGCTACCGGACTTGATATGAGTCTTTTTTAAGTAAAAACTTATTACTACTTTTGCAATTCTAAATAATGGTCGGTTTGCCGAGTGGCTAGGCGCTGGTCTGCAAAACCAGTTACAGCGGTTCGAGTCCGCTACCGACCTCAATCCCTTCCAGACCTCGCATTCTATGCGGGGTCTTTTTTGTTGTGGGGCAGATTTTGGGAAATTTGGGACAAGTTTTGGAAGGTAACAATTTACTTATTTCCTCATTAACTAAAGGATTTAAGTAAATGTTTACTCTTATTATCGCATACAAAGGACTTTTATTTCTTATCAGAATTATCTTCTTTTTCGTCTGTCTTCTGGGATTTATCCAGAGCAATACTTGAGATATCAATTAGTTTATTATAACGATATTGCTCGTTCCAGTTCTGCCTTGCAATTCAAAAGGTCATCCTGATTGCTGAAAAATTTACGTTCAAGCTCGGAATACTCATTTTGAATTCTTTCAAGCTCGGCTTTACTTCAAAAGCACAAATAAAATGCTTAATTGAAGTAAATAAAAACGATTTATTTTGTTGTATCAGTTTACTTGTTCTATTTCTATTTGGGACATTTAGTATTAAGCTATAAAACTTTTAGAATAAAACTTTTCGAAACAGGATGTTTATTAATATACCCATTGGTAATGGCTTTTCGCGATCCGGATCAATTGAGGTAAATGATGCGTTTCTCCGTGCCAGAACTTTTCAAAGTCTGACAGCAACCGCGGCAAATCATCCTGTGCAGGAGGAACAGATGAGGCACTTTTTAGATTAGCCCCACTAATCCAGTTTAGGCTCCTGCGAATTTCTCCCGGCAACTTGTTTTCTCCCCGAACTCCTGAAAGTAAAATTATATTTATTTTAAGTTATCAATCTCCAGAATTGTGCCTGCAATGTGACGAGTTCCATCAGCAATATTGAAATAGTAGCAAACCAAAACCCTTTCATCTTTCATTAGTACCGGCCAGGTGTAACCAAGGTCTGTGCTTCCACCATCATCACGCAATATGAGTTCCGGGGCTGTTTTATAATCTGTGCACTCCTCATTTAGGATACGTGCGCGTATTCCATAAGGTGGGTGTCGGTATCCGTAGCTAAGAAGAACCCTTTTATCCGGTAGTTGAAGAGCATTTAGGGGATGTCCTTGAAAACCCATTTGCTCCCACTGAAAGCTTTTCCCTCCGTCTGAGGAGCGGGCAAGGCAAGCCTGATCATCCATATCGGCCGTTCTTAAGAAACCGACCAGATCACCATTAGGAGTTTCGTATACAGAGGCTTCGTTGAAAGAAGCTGTATCATCCATCGCTACTTCGCTTGAATATCCCCAGTTCAGACCTTTGTCTTTGGAGACTAAAAGATGATTGGATGTTTTTCTGGAAGATTCAGAATCGTTTGCAGTAACAATCCAATACAAATTTCCATTTTCACCTTCACAGAGAGCACCTCGGTTATAGGCAGGCAGAGGAAGCCCAAGGGCATTTAATCTAATCTCAGGTTCAATATTTGGTGGGTAAATCGGTTCATCCCAGGTATGACCTCCATCATTTGATCTGACCAGATATCCACCTAAAAAGATTACTCCACCACCGATGTCAAAATATGGGTTTTTGAGGTTTGGGACACCATCGGGTCGCACAAAAGCCCATCCGTAACTGGTGCAAATGAGCGTTTCGTCTTTTAGTTGCAATAGGCAAGGATCCTGAGAGCCACCAAAGGGGTGAGCATAAAGCAACTTTGGAGATTCTGTCCAGTTTTCACCGTCCTTTGAACGCACCGTCACCAGATAACTATTGGGATCTGTATGATTAGAATAATTTTCACCAAAAATCTTTCGTTCTGGTGCCCGTCGGAAGGCTACATAAAGCTCTCCATCAGGCAATAATACTACGGAAGGAAAGGATGAATAGAACTGTGGATCCTCATAAATTACCACATTCTTAATTTTCTTAACTCCGGATGAAAGGATTTCCTGAGCAAATGTCTGGTGAGAAGGGCCTAATGTTAAAATTGCCAAAATGATCAGAAAGGGCGTGGTTCGTTTCATTGAATTTAGATCTTAGAAGAATAAATATACATTTATTTCTGGTACTACTATCTTATCCTTTATTCCCACTATACAGGCACAAAACCAGGAGACCTGTTTTTCGATATCCCACAAAACATCGACCTTTTCCTTTCTTTTAGTACATTTGGTTCGTAACCTTTCCACAAGATTATGACGATATTCAAGATTACCCTTCCATTTATCCTGCTTTTTCAATTGATTTTTTCTCCAGCAGCCGCACAAACAGATCATTACGAGCTAATATTTGGTTCTAGCACAACATACAGATATGCTGCGATAAAAACTGCTGCCGATGACCAACGGGATGTCGCATGGCGGACACCTGGCTTTGATGATTCCCATTGGCTGGAGGGTGCAGGCGGAATCGGCTTGGGTGATAATGATGATGGTACAACTATAGGACGGGGGTATTCTGTTTATATGAGAAAATGGTTTACCATTGAGGATATCAGCGATATTTCCCAATTACTCCTGATGGCTGATTATGACGATGGTTTTGTTGCTTATATCAATGGAATAGAAGTGGCGCGGGCAAATATGCCACTTGATGATGATTACCCACCTTACAATCAACTTTCGTTAGCCAGTCATGAAGCAAAGATGTTCTCAGGAGGATATCCTGAGCTTTTTGTTATTGATTTGAATGCCATATCAGCTACCCTGCTTGAAGGGCAGAATCTGATCGCTTTTCAGGTGCATAATGAATCAACAGGATCAATGGACCTATCTTCTAATTTCTTCCTTATTGGTGGCTTAAGTATATCAGAAACAGTTTATTCCCTTTTGCCTTCATGGTATAACTGCATGATGGCTGATTACTCTTCTACCTTACCACTTATCGTGATAGATACCTATGGACAAGAAATACCTGATGAACCCAAAATCCCGGGCTGGATGAAGGTATTCTATAGAGGTGAAGGAGAGATCAATTCTATTATGGATAATCCTGATGAATATGATGGGCATATTGCTATAGAGCAAAGAGGAAATTCATCAAGGTGGATGTTCGTGGATGATGGGAAGATTTCGTATTCTCTTGAAACAAGAGATTCTCTTGGCGAGAATAATAATGTTAAACTATTGGGAATGCCCAAGGAAAATGATTGGGTTCTATACGGCCCATATTCGGATAAAACTCTACTCAAGAATGTTATGGCCTATTGGATCGGAAACGAAACAGGTGAATGGTCTCCAAGAACCAAATACGTTGATGTGGTTTTGAATGGTAAGCAGATGGGCATTTTTGCTTTCATGGAAAAAATAAAAAGGGATAATGATCGTGTTGATATCGCTAAGCTGGATGTGGATGAAGTTAGTGGGGATGACCTGACAGGCGGATATATTGTTAAGATTGACCGCAATACGGGCTGGAACAGGGAAAGTTGGGATTCTCAATTTCCTCCTACCAACGCTATTGAACAAACTGTAAGCTGGGTATTAGTGTATCCTCGCCCCGAAGATGTGGCCGACGAGCAACTTAACTATATTAAAGGGTTTATTTATGATTTTGAGAGTACAATGAATGGCCCAAACTATCTGGATCCGGAAACAGGATACCGGAGTATCGTTGATATTGAGTCCTTTGTTGATTTTTTTCTTATTGGAGAGCTCTTTCGTGATGCTGATTCTTTCCGCTCAAGTATGTATTTTAATAAGGACAAGGATAGTAACGACCCTAAACTTAAGTTAGGTCCACTGTGGGATTTTAACTATTCAATGGGAAATTATGATGTTTGCGGATGTGCCTCAAGCTCAGGATGGGCCTATCGCTTTAACTATTATTGCAATGAGAGATTTAAGATCAATCCTTTCTGGTGGGAAAAAATTGTAGAGGATGAGTTTTTTAAAAACAAGGCAGTTGCCAGATGGAATGAGTTAAGAGGTAATGCCTTTAGTGAAGCGACAATTTTTAATTTTATTGATAGTACTACCTCCTATCTCGAGCCAGCCAGGATCAGGAATTTTCAGATTTGGCCTATTCTGGATAAAAAGCTATGGCCAAACTATTATGTTGGAGGAACATACGAAAATGAAATTGATTTCCTCAAAACCTGGATTCATGAAAGACTACTTTGGATTGATGAGAACATTCCACTAATAAGCAAAACCTCTTCGGCTGATATACTAACTATTGACCCAACTACTTTTTCCATTTATCCTAATCCCGTGCAGGAAAATACAACATTCAAGATTGAAAATGCCGGTCCGGGAGATGTTTTGATCCAGGTTTTTTCTCCAAGCGGACAAAAGATTGCTGAAATAGAGCACTATTTGGGCTATTCAGGAACCTGGCTAATTCCTTTTTCCTTTGGATCAGTGCTTGCAAATCCAGCTTCCGGAATCTATTCCTGCAGCTTAATTATTGATGGAGTTCCGATAAAAACCAAAAGAATAATTGTCCGGTAATTTGATCGCGACATAATCGTATATTTATTGCTTTATATAGCAATCATGAGCTTTGAAACTTATCGTATCCTGATTTTTTTATGGATGGGAATTGGAGGCCTGGTCTTCTTCTTGCTGCTAAAGGTGACGGCTCCTTATGGAAGGCACACTTCATCAAAGTGGGGGCCACTGGTGAGTAACCGCTGGGGTTGGGTATCTATGGAAGCTCCCGGTCTTGCGCTTTTCTTGTTTTACATGATCTCTCATGCTTCTTCGCAAAATGCAATGTCGTGGATATTGGCTGCATTTTACTTCTTCCATTATATAAACCGCACTTTTATTTTTCCGTTTCGCCTGCGGACAAAAGCAAAAAAAATGCCCCTCCTGATAATGGTTTTTGCCATAATATTCAATCTCGCCAATGGCTTCTTCCTTGGATACTATTTTGCCCATTTTGCCAGCTATAACAACTCAAGCCTTCTGGGTATTACCTTCATTGCCGGGGGAATAATTTTTGTATTGGGGATGTACATCAACTGGGATTATGATAACAGACTTATCCATCTTAGGAAACCCGGCGAGACGGGTTACAAAATCCCTCATGGGGGTCTGTTCAAGATAATAAGTTGCCCCAATCATTTCGGTGAGATAATTGAATGGACAGGATATGCTATCATGTCGTGGAACCTCCCAGCCTTATCCTTTCTGGCCTGGACAGCTGCTAACCTTGTCCCGCGTGCCATTTCACACCATAAATGGTATAAAAAGCATTTTAAAAATTATCCGGATAATCGGAAAGCTGTATTTCCTTTTATAACTTAGTTGGCTATGAAGAAATCGAGAGGGAAAGATGATTTTTTGCAAACGCCAGAATTTCTGGGCGGTGACAAGGCAATGAAAGAATTTGTTGCCAAAAATTTAATATATCCTGATGAAGCTAAAGTTGCCAGGATTGAAGGCAAGGTGATAGTAGGATATCAGGTTACAGATAATGGGAAAATTTTGAGTCCACATATCATTAAAGGGCTCGGCCATGGATGCGATGAGGAGGCTTTAAGGATTATCAGCCTCTTTCGCTTTAGTAAGGTTAAGAATAGAAAGCGTAGAGTTAAAGTGACAAAAAAGACAACGATTCATTTCAGATTGCCGAAAATAAATATCAATTATTCTGTCACATCTAAGGAAAAAACTCCACCTCCAAGTACCCAAAGCAAAGAAGATTCCGATAAAAAAGACACCGGATATTCATATACCATTGACATTAATTAATGTACTATTTACAGGCATTTGCGTATGTTCTGTTATAAGAAAAAGACAGAAATGATGAAAAAGAACCCAGTCATAATTAGTCTCCTATCAATATTTCTATTCTCCTGTCAGCCTCAGGAACCTGTTAATAGCATTAATATCATTCCTGAGCCTCAGGAATTGTCGCTCAACGGTGGTAGGATCAAAATAGCAGATACTTCCGGTATGATACATACTGATATTGTTGAAGGTACTCTTTCTGGTGGACCTGAAGCATACAAATTAGTTATTGGACAGAAGGATATCAGGATAAAAGCGAATAGCGAAGCAGGGGTTTTTTATGGTTTGAAAACACTGGATCAAATTCTGCCACCCGGTGGATTGAGTGGTGATGAAATGGAAATTCCTTGTATTGAAATTAATGACTGGCCGGCATTTTCCTGGCGTGGAGGAATGCTGGACGTGTCAAGACATTTTTTTCCCAAAGAGTTTATACTGAAGTATATTGAAATACTGGCGTTCCACAAGTTGAACCATTTCCATTGGCATCTTACTGATGGTACAGCATGGCGAATGGAGATAGATGCTTACCCGGAGCTTACGGCAAATGTTGATTCCTATTCAAAGGAGGATATTAGAGAAATAGTTGAATATGCTGAGAAGAACTTTGTTACGATAATTCCTGAGATTGAAATGCCTGGTCATTCGGATGCAGCACTCGAAATTCTGCCCGGGTTGCGCTGCGACCCCAAGGAAAAATCAGGAGTGTATTGTGCCGGTAAAGAGGAGGTATTTGATTTCTTGGAGACTGTCCTCACCGAAGTTATTGAGCTTTTCCCATCAGAGATCATACATGTGGGAGGTGATGAAGTTGGAAAAGGGCAATGGCAGAAATGCCCCGACTGTCAAGCGAGAATAAGGGATGAAGGGCTTGATAATGAGGAGGAACTGCAGAGCTATTTCATTAAGCGTATTGCTTCCTTTCTGGAGAAAAGGGGTCGAAAATTAATCGGCTGGGATGAGATAATGGAAGGAGGCCTTCCCGATGGAGCTACTGTTATGTCGTGGAGAGGTGTAGCAGGTGGAATTGAAGCTTCACAAATAGGGCATGATGTGGTGATGAGCCCTGGTTATCCATGTTACTTCGATCATTACCAGAGTTCCCATCAGGATGAGCCACAAGCCTGGGGAGGACTTAATGGTTTAAAGGATGTATATGGTTTTAATCCAATTCCGGATGAAATCTCGGAGGCAAAAAGGCATCATGTTTTAGGTGCTCAGGCTAATTTGTGGACTGAGCAGATAGCTGTTCCTGATCATGCAGAGTATATGATGATGCCGAGATATAGTGCTCTTTCTGAGGCTCTTTGGAGCGGTCCGGAAAAATCTGATTGGGCTCGTTTTGAGCAAAAAATGAGTGTGCAATTGCTTAGATATGAAGCCCTCGATTATAATTATTCAGGTAGTGCCTTTACTCCTGATTTAAACGTAAGTTTTGATGAGGCAACTGCTTGTGTTTGGGCATCTCTTAAGCAAGAATTGGATTTGTACCCCATTTATTATACCCTTGATGGTCAGGATCCTACAACTGCATCATTAGTTTATTCTGAAGCTATTGAAATCAAAGCCGGACAAGCACTCAGAGCAAAAACTTTTAGGGAAGGGCAGTCTCTGGGTTTT
>CAYUNU010000004.1:0-29196 GCA_964446195.1 uncultured Porphyromonadaceae bacterium
CTTTGACATGATATGCAGGTCCATTGTATTCTTTGGCTATAATTTTTTTAACCTGGGAAATTCTGTTCTGATAATTAACTTTATTGATAGCAGATGGACCACCCCAGGCGCAAATCAGATAATCTGATTGCTTAAGTAATTCTTTGAGGAAAAAGTCATTCTCCTTGCCCACACCTGTGTTTAGTTCATTTTCCTGCATCAAGTGATGCAACTCAACAGCGTCAGTTGCTCTGTATGCAAATAAGTTGTATATGTTTAATGTTTGGACATCAGGGAATTTTTGCCAAACATAGGTTTCAACCTTCCTGATGGTCGAATCTGAACGCTTTTCATCTGCCGAGCTTGGGTTTTTTAATATTATTGTAAGGGTTTTACTCCTTTCTGTATCAAGCAGACCTCTGATGTAATTCATCCTCAGGGTATAACGATATTTTTTGTCAGATGAAAAATCTGCTTTAATACTGTCAATATCAATGTTGTGAAAGTGATCAACTTGTCTGCCTAGCCTGGCCATATCTATATTTTGAATTTTGACAAAAATAGACAATCTTCGGGTCTTTCAATAACTGGGATTGTGATCGCTGTTTACCTTTATTAATCTAGGTGGAAATTGTATTTTTACAGCTTATTAACTCTGATATAAAAAAATTGGGTAAAAGAAGAAAATATCCACTCCTGGAGGATTTGCTTATTACAGGAATTGGCTCTGAGGGCAAAGCTCTGGCCAGGGTCGATGAAAAAGTTGTATTCGTACCTATGGTTGTTCCTGGTGATGTTGTTGATGTTCAGGTTGTGAGGAAGAGAAAATCCTTTATGGAAGGCCGACTAGTGAAGATTAAGAAATTTTCTTCTCTCAGACAAAAACCTGTATGCGATTATTTTGGTGTTTGCGGAGGATGTAAATGGCAGATGCTGCCATATGAGGAGCAGTTGAAAGTGAAGCAGCAGCAGGTTGTTGACCAGCTTAGCCGTATTGGGAAGTTTGACCTTCCTGAGATCAGGGAGATACTCGGTTCGGAGAACTCTGAGTTTTATCGTAATAAGCTGGAATTCACCTTCTCTAATAAAAGGTGGCTCACAGAAGATGAAGTTAGAACTGATAAAGATTACGATCATCGTAATGCTGTTGGTTTTCATGTGCCCGGACTTTTTGATAAGGTTGTTGATATTGAAAAATGTTGGCTTCAGGAAGAGCCCTCCAATCAAATCAGGAATACAATAAGGGAATATGCCCTTGAGAATTCACTTGAGTTTTTCGACCTGAGGGAACAGCATGGCTTATTAAGGAATCTGATAATCAGGACATCTTCCAATGGTGAGCTTATGGTAATTTTGTCATTTTTCAGGAATGATAAAGAGGATATTGATGAGCTGCTGTCATTTTTGGATAAGGAGTTCCCAATGATTACTTCCCTGCAGTATGTTGTTAACAGCAAGGCAAATGACACTATTCTGGATCAGGATATTATTGTGTTCAAGGGGAAGGATCATATTGTGGAGGAAATGGGTGATCTGAAATTCAAAGTTGGTCCAAAATCTTTCTATCAAACAAATTCTGCTCAGGCGGAAAGGCTTTATCAATGTGCAGCAGAATTTGCTGAGCTTACAGGTGAGGAGGTGGTTTACGATCTATATACCGGTACCGGAACGATAGCAAATTACCTGGCAGGAAAGGCGAGAAAAGTGATAGGTGTTGAATTAGTGCCAGAGGCAATTGAGGATGCTAAAATGAATTCTGAACTTAATGGGATTACCAATACTGTTTTCGTGGTGGGTGATATGAAAGATGTTATGAATCAGGAGTTTTTCGAGGCGAATGGTAACCCGGATGTGCTTATTCTGGATCCTCCCAGAGCCGGGCTGCATGAGAAAGTAATCACCACGATATTGGAAGTTGAACCTGAAAGAATCGTGTATGTTAGCTGTAACCCGGCTACTCAGGCACGCGATGTTACTCTGTTGGCAGGAAAATATGATGTTCTGGACGTTCAACCGGTAGATATGTTCCCTCATACTCATCACGTCGAAAATGTGATGAAACTTAGACGTAAGGAATTATACTAAAATCACAAATCGCAACTCATAAATCACAACTCATAATAATTATTAGATGAGCAATTTTTCAACTGTTTTCAAGAAATTCCCATCATCTTTCTGGTGGGCCAATACGATGGAATTATTTGAGCGTTGGGCTTGGTATGGATTGTTTATCCCTCTGCCTCTGTATCTGACGGGATCGGCAGAAACCGGTGCTCTGGGTTTTACTCAGATACAAAAGGGTACCTTAATGGGTGTAGTCACGGCCATCCTATATCTCTTGCCAACTATAACCGGAGCTATTGCCGATAAATTCGGATTCAAGAAAACGCTGGTTGTGGCTTATCTGATTCTTGCCTCCGGGTATTTTGTGATGGGTAGGGTGGAGTCCTACCATATTGTTTTTCTTGTATTCCTGTGGGTAGCACTTGGGGCTGGTTTGTTCAAGCCTGTTATTCAGGCCACCATTGGCAAAACGACGGATGGAGAGACTTCATCAATAGGATTTGGGATTTTCTATATGATTGTCAATATTGGTTCATTTATAGGACCAATTGTGGCTTCAATTCTCAGAGGCTTCGATTGGAGTTACTTATTTACGATGTCGTCAATTGCTATATTGGTAAACCTGGTGATTGTGCTAATATTTTTCAAAGAACCTCAACAGGAGAAGAATAGCGAGCCACTTGGCAAAGCGATAGTTACAATTTTTAAGAATATACGATTGGCTCTGAGCGATATGAAGCTTCTGGTGTTTCTGATCCTGATGGTTGGTTTCTGGACCATGTACAACCAGTTATTCTACACTCTGCCGGTTTTTATTGAGCAATGGGTACACACCGAAGCTATGCTCGAAACAATAAGAGGATTCTGGCCCTGGCTTGCTGAAGCCGTGGATACACAAAATAATGGAACGGTTGCAGCAGATATGATTATCAACCTGGATGCATTCTTTATTGTGCTGTTCCAAATACTGGTTTCCGGTTTTGTTATGAGATATAAGCCATTAACCGCAATGATCAGCGGTATTTTTATTTGCTCAATAGGGATTTCACTCACCTTGTTAACCCAAAATGGCTTCTTCCTGATTTTTTCTCTGTTCATTTTTGCTGTCGGGGAAATGTCATCCTCGCCAAAAACATCTGAATACATTGCCAGGATCGCTCCGGCCGACAAAGTGGGCTTATATATGGGGTGTTCGTTCTTACCATACGCAGGGGGTAACTTTTTTGCAGGTCAGATTTCCGGTGGTGTTTATCAGAACATGTCAGATAAAATCAGCCTTCTGCAAAGGGAGGTGGCTAGTCATGGATTGGATATCCCATCGATAAGTGATTCTTTCACTCAAAACGATTATATCAACAGGGCTGCAGAACTGATGGGTATGAATCGACTTGAATTAACCGATTATTTATGGCAAACCTATCATCCTGCAAGGATTTGGACTGTTGTATTTGCGATCGGTATTGCTACGGTTATTCTATTGTATTTGTATGATAAGTTTTTACTGAAGAGCAAGGTTGTGAGTTAGCCTTATTGGATAAATCCTGTTTCTAAATTTAATTTTGGTACAATAGTTTGAGTGTCAGCATTAAGACAGTAGTTGAGGTCGGCCGAAAAGCCGGCGGCCTCTAGTGTTTTATAATGATTGCAAGTACTTAAGTATCTCTGTATGTCGTTTTTACCGGTGCTCCAGGTATTCTTTGCCAATAAACATAAGTCATCCATTTCTATTGCTGATATGGAGTTTAATTTGGAGATAATACCACCGGCACAAAGAAAATCATCCATGGAAAATTCTCCTTTAGTACCTGAGCAGATTATGTGAATAGGCCTGGTTTCACTTGAAAGATAGCTTACAATTGCAGATATATTTATCATGGATGCTATGAGAACCTCATCGGCATCCATGGCTTTAGCCAGAGCTTTGGTACCGTTTGTTGTTGAGAGTATTATCCCTTTGCTGCGAACCTGTATAGCCGTATATTCCAAAGGAGAATTACCATTCTCAAAGCCACTGATTTTAACAGAATTTCTTTCTCCGCCCAGTATGGCATCTGGATATTCTACCTTTTTTTGGCGTGCCTCATCAATATTACTCACCGGAAGAACCCATTTGGCGCCATTTCCAATAGCAGTTATAATTACTGTTGTCGCTCTTAGAACATCAATGACAATTGTAACTGTTCCCTTAATTTGTGATTTCTTAACCTGACCGGCGGTTAGTGATAAACTAATTTTATTCATTTCTTTTAATTTTGGAAATGTCTAATTCAATGCAATCATTCCATGGCATCATAGCATTGAACAAACGAATTCTTGAGTAATCATTTATATTTTCTTCCCTGATTTCACCTAAATGGATTAGTCCCGAATCAAGCAATAGAGCTCTCTGGGTGCCTTCAAGTATGGGCACCAGCGGAGTAATCCAATTATCTCCTTTTTTCAAGGCCACATTAGTATAAGAGGTGTCTGTTAGTAATTTATTCCGTGTAATCAGGACCTCCATGTTTTCTTCATCAGGATTATTCAAAGTTACAAAAACAGATCGGTTTGAATATTTTAGATCATATTTGATTTTTGGCGCTTCGATTAACAACAAGCGATTGATTTGTCTTTTATTATAGCTTTCTATTGTTATTTTGAAGTCATCATTTGAATACAATAACCTGCACTTAAATAAACCTTGTTCATATTGGTTTGTAAAGTTAATTATTTCATTTAATGGTGGTATCTTCCTTTCACCGTAAAGCAATTTTAAAGATTTATCCATCCTTTTCTCATGGTAAGCTAAATTCATTAACCTGCCATTCTCGAGCCTTATGGTTTCAAGTAATGGGTACATAAACCTTATCAATTAACTCCTGATATTCTTTTTCTGTTTCACTCCTGAAGGTTATTCCACCGCCGCTTTTGAATATTAAATCCTTGCCTTTTCTTTCCACATAACGTATCATAACGGCACTATCCAGATTCTCTCCATCAAATACCCCAAAAATACCCGTGTAATATGATCTTGAATATCCTTCTGTTTTGATCAGGATGTCCATTGTTTTTTCTTTAGGTGCTCCTGATATTGATCCTGCAGGTAGCAGAGTGGATAAAATGTCACCTATTCGCTCCCTGTAATCATCAGGTAGAACCCCTGATATTTCCGAACTCACCTGAAGAATGTTTTTTCCGTTTGTCCTGATTTCCTCAATATATCTGAAGCGTTCAACATTAACCCTACTGGCCACCATACTAAGGTCATTTCGCATCAAGTCGACAATCGTATTATGCTCAGATATTTCCTTTGGATCGTTCATAAGAATATCCTCTGCATCGGGCATGTCAGCATCAATTGTTCCTTTCATGGGGAAAGTCACTATTTTATTTCCATTTATCCTGATGAAAGATTCGGGCGAAAAAACTACAAATTTGTTCTTGAAAAACAACTTATAGGGAGCTTTTGCCTGATGAAATATGCTTTTCAGGTCAAGATCTGTGTCAACTTTGGTTGGCTGGGTAAGGTTTATGAGGTAAGTATCTCCATTTTTGATATGGCTCATCACTATATCGAACTTCGACTTATAATCGGAGAATGATATTGGGTGCTTTTGAAAGATGTACCTCCTTGAAAAGTCAAGATTACCAGCTTGATAGGAGGAATTAGGCGTTTCGAAACAAATATCTTTCGGTAGTTTGTCAAGCTCAAAAACCACTGGCTTTTTACCTTCAAAATCGATGATAAATAAAAAGGCCAGGCCCTTTTTGCCGAGTTCATTTAATTTATTGAAATAGGAATTGTTATGAATCATATTCAAGCACTACCTTTGCAAAGGTAAAATAAAGTAATATCAAATGTCATGGCCAGACGGGAACCTTTTTCAAAATCAAAGCGAGGTATACAAGGAAATCATCAACCCAGAAGCAGCAAAACTGTGTTATATTCAATATTACTGCTTGTGGTAATGGCAATTATGATTGGACTTGGTAAAATAAACAAACGACCGGGTGGAACAAAAAAACAAGAAAAAGCAATGTTTTCAAATCCTTTACCGAATAGTGGTTTCACCAAAGAAGGTGAATTGGAATTATTTAATCCTGATGGAAAAGTAGTAGTTAAGTTGGATATTGAAATTGCAGACGATGATGCTCAAACCACAAAGGGTTTGATGTATAGGAGATCGATGGAGGAGAAACAAGGCATGCTTTTTATCTTCCCAAATATTGAAGAGCGATCATTCTGGATGAAAAATACCTATATACCATTAGATCTTATCTTCCTGGATGAGAATAAAGTAATCGTCCATATTCACGAAGGCGCACAACCCAAATCAGAAGCATCTGTCCCATCCTTGAAACCTGCCAAGTATGTTCTCGAAGTTAATGAGGGCTTCAGTGCAAAGTACTTCCTGGAAGTAGGAGGACGGATGGAGTTTCTGCGGACCTACTAGATTCAAGATACAAGTTTCAAGATGACACGGGGGAGCTAGCGATTCGCTTTTCTTTTGTTTAGTGATATTTCCATAAGTCCGGCATAAATATTCAATACTCCTATGATCAGGAATAATGGAAGTATTGGGCTGGGGAATATTTTGCCATGTACAATGGCGATGATCACGTAGAATAGAATTATCACAATACCGCCGGCTATTTCATTTTGATAGGACCAAACGATACCAAAGAACATACAGATGATGCCAAAAAAGATGATTGATTCATCGAGGGTCATGCTTATCAGCCTGTCGAGGCCGCCCTGTCCAATTGACATCAGTAACATTACCAAAAAAAGTATGGGGCTTACACCACGGACAATACCCTTTATTAGTTTCAGTAGCTTCTCGTCTTGCTCGAAGTGTTTTTCGTCCTTTGTATTGTTTGTCATTTCGTTTTATTCACTAGTTCACTGATACCTGATACTATCATTAGCTCTGTTTCTCCGTATGGCTTGCTGGCTTCTTTACATTTTTCCAGACTGTAGACCTTCCATTGCTCAGGGGCTACTTTATCATTCCTAATATATTCAACTGCCTGCATCCCGATGAATGCTATGGTTTTTAAGTTCTCTGCAAGTGGCTTAATCTCATGCAAAATTGGCTTGCTATCTAATACAAGACTTAGATTTTGATGGTTTTTGTACCAAAGTTCGCATTGTTGTTTGATATAATCCAGGTCATTTTCGTTTCTGTCTTTTGTGAGATTTCCAACTGCTCTATTAAATTCCCTGGCAGTTTTTGCATCCGGACGAGTAGCATCAATAAATCTGGTATAAGGACTTAATGCATTTACTTCGCTAAGGGCATTTCTTTTATACCCTTTTACCGGTTCAGAGATATCGGCAAGTATTCTTAATTCACTCACGCCATTACCACGGCATAAGCGCCTTAAAAACATTTCATAGTTTTTCTCATGGGTTAAGCCCACTTCCTCCAGCTGAAGGCTTATGATATCCATTCTCGCATACATGCTTTCTATATCTTTCACATCAGCCGGGCTCCATAAT
Organism: uncultured Porphyromonadaceae bacterium; assembly: GCA_964446195.1. Taxonomy (GTDB): domain Bacteria; phylum Bacteroidota; class Bacteroidia; order Bacteroidales; family UBA12481; genus JAUVKA01. The sequence goes on from CAYUNU010000004.1 coordinate 7,526, forward strand.
CGTTCTGCTATCACTGCTGTACGGGGCCATATCCTGCTGTCTATTGTTTCGGGAGTCACCTGCTCGCCCCACATAGTTGCCTCACCTCCTAAAACAAGTTTTTCCTCTTCTTTTGTAAGGCCGAGATCTTTTGGTAAAGGGTCGTTCAGATAATGGAAAGAGGCAGGCTGGATCAGATCAATATAATAACCGTTGCTAAGCATTACAGGATATCCGGCTTTGGCGGCGGCTGCCAGACCTTTTTGGCCTCTCCAACTCTGGATAAGCACGTTTTTGGGAATATTTGGATGCTGGATCTCATCCCAGCCAATCATTTTCTTGTTGTTAGCACTTAATATATTGTGAACTCTTTGGTTGAACATGGCCTGTAATTCATGATTATCCTTGATGCCCTTAGCCTTCATAAATTCCTGGATATGTTCAGCTTGATTCCAGTGCTTGCCATTATTTTCGTCACCACCTATATGGATATATTCGTCGATGAACAGTGCTGACATCTCAGTTAAGAAAGCATCCAAAAAAGTGTATGTACTTTCTTTCGTAGGGTCAAGAACGGGATCCATGATTCCCCATTCGCGCTCTATTGCATATTCACCGTCAAGGCTTGCCAGCTCAGGATATCCAACCAGCCAAGAAGTTGCATGTCCCGGTATATCAAACTCAGGAACCACGCGGATCCCTCTTTCAGCAGCATAGCTAATAATATCCCTCATCTGCTCCTGGGTATAATAATCACCTTCTCCTCCCATCTCATGAAGCTTTGGATACACCTTTGACTCAATTCTAAATCCCTGATCATCTGTGAGATGTAGGTGTAGCACATTCATCTTAACAGCAGCCATCCCATCAATATTTCTTTTTATCACCTCAACAGGCAGCCAATGTCTGGCAGGGTCAATAAGTAATCCTCTCCATGGGAAACGCGGGCTGTCATTGATTTCCATCCCTGCGAAAAAGTAAGCTTCATCATTATTATCCAAACCTTGGATCAATGTTGCTAAACCCCTTATAGCACCATAGCTGCTTTGTGCCTGAAGTTTGATGTTTTCCTCAGTCACGGTAAGCTTATACGATTCATCAAAACCTAGCTCCAGTGAGCCTGACTCAGCCACACTGATGAGCATTTTTGCATCTTGAGCTTTAGTCATCCCTGGCCTGATTCTCTCCTGTTGGATAAATATCCCTGTTCTTCCGGCTAAGCTTCTCAGGAAATCATCAGCTCTGTCATATACAAAGTCAGAAGGATTGCCTTCCAAAGAAATAGAGAAATTCTTATCAATTAATAGCTTCCCATCTTTGTTTTCTACCTTCTTGGGAACAGGCATGAAAGGGCTGTAGTTTTGTGATAATACTGCAGTTACACTGATTGTTAATACAACCAATATTAAGAGATATTTTTTCATTTGATCAGTTTTATTCTTTTTCAAAGATTTCAAGAATACCATAAGCTATCATAAGTAATCCACTGAATGGTAACACGAGGTATACATAAGCAATTGGAATACCGAGGGCGGGAGAAATCTGGTTTAGCGTAAAGGTAATATAAACAAGTCGGATACCACCCAGAACCAAAACCAAGGCAGCGAAAGCTATAACCAGAACACTGATGAAGATATTTAGTACCTTTTTTGGTTTTCCCGTTAGTTTTGATGGTAGCAGATCAATTGCCAGATGCTTTTTCTTGCCTAAAGCATAAGCAGATCCGAGAAGCCCAACCCATATCAGGAGGAATCTGGCTAATTCATCAGTAAAAGAACTTGGAGATTTAACTACATAACGAGCCAGGACCTGCCAAACAACATCCACAACTAAAACAGTCATGGTAATGATTAAAATCAATGCCAGGAACTTATCTATATATTTTCTGATTTTTTCCATTGCAGAATTATTGTTTTTCCGGATCGATAGTGTTTTGAATAGACTCTATTATTTCGAGTAAGACTGGGTCTTTCTTATACTCTTCTATCAAAGGCTTGACTTTTTCAATGAAGGGGACTTTGTCGGGGTAAAAAATTTCAACGCCTGCTTTCTTAACAGCTTCCAGTGATTCCCTTTCAGATTCAATCCATAATTTTTGCTGATAAACAAAGGATTCATCAGCTGCCTGAGAGAGCCATCCCTTTTCTTCTTCGTTTAGTTTGTCCCAGGTATGAGTGCTTATAAGCACAACATCAGGAATAGATGTATGTTCATTAATACTGTAATACTTACATACCTCATAATGGTGTGATAGATAAAAGCTTGGCGGGTTGTTTTCTGCACCATCCACAACTCCACCCTGTAGGGCTGTGTATAGTTCTCCCCAGGATATTGGTGTGGCTGCTCCGCCAAATAGTTTCACCATCTCAATTGAGGTTGGGCTCGACATTACCCTGATTTTCATTCCTTCCAGATCCTTGGGAGTAAGTATGGGCTTATCCTTTGTATAGAAACTCCTGCTTCCAGAATCATAAAAGCATAATCCTCTAAGCCAGAACTCATCGCCTGTGGCTAGTATTTGCTTCCCGACAGGGCCACTTAAAACTGCAGATTGATGTGCTCTGCTCTGGAATATATAAGGAATACTCAGAACCTTATACACAGGTGCAAATCCTTCCAACACGGCAGCTGAGACCTTAGTGATATCAACCGATCCAATTTGCAATAATTCAAGGCATTGCCGTTCTGTCCCGAGTTGCTGACTAGGATAGATTTTGATATCTAGCTTCCCATCTGACAATTCAGAAGCTCTCTGAGCCATATACTCCATTGCGATGTGAACTGAGTGCTTTGTGTCCAGTCCGTGTGCCAGTATCAAAGTCTTTTTTGATTCTGGACCACAGGAGATCAGCATAGCCACTGTTGTAAGTAAAAGGAGGATACGTTTCATCATAATTTTGTCGGCTTCCGTGTGCGGACACGAAAATACAATTTATTTCTCTTTCGATGGCATTATTGATTCATTGACATCCACAATGCGAGCCAAAAGGGGATCAATAACAAACAGGCAAAATATGATATCAGGATAATTGACCCGGCTTTTCTTTCATCACCGCCATACCTTCTGATCTGTATGATCATGGCAGTTGCTGCAGGTGCAGCTGATTCCAAAATCAGGAGCTTGCATAACAAAGGGTAGCGTTCGGGGAGAGGAGAGAAATATAGAATTAAGAAAACAATTGCTGGTGCAGCGATCAGCTTAATGAATACTGATAAGGAAATGTCTTTGAGATAGATCTTGAATTTCCAGGGTAAGGCACCAATGGTGGCACCCAATATCAGTGTGGCAACTGGAACTGTGGCTTGTCCAAGCAGAGAAATTCCATCAGAAAGAAAGGACGGAATATATGGACGGATTCCAGTTAGAACAATAGCTAAACCAACAAAATTTGCCAGCAGGGGAGGAGTGAGCAAACCTTTCCAACCTCCTTTGTCTGCTTTTGGATCGGTAATCATGAACTTACCAAAAGACCATACCAATGGGCTGATCCCTAAGACATAAAGCGATACATATAGTGCGAACTCATCAAATTGTGAAGGGAAAATTAACTGACCGATTGGAAGTGTGAAGTAAGCTGCATTCATTATTCCCGAAAGGGGCATCATGTTGCGCTTTGCCGGCAGCTCTTTCCTCCAGACCAGCCAGGCAATACCAATCCCAATTCCGGCAGTTCCTATGGCAATGAGGGGTATCATCCACCAGATTGGAAATTCCGAAGGCTCAAGATTTTCAGTTATTTTTGAGTAGATAAGACTGGGGAGGAGAATGTTGATTGTAACGATTGAAAGACCTCTGATATGATCTGAATTCAATATTTTTTTCCTGACCATCAATCCAGCCACAAGAGCTATCATGAAAATCATCAGGACAGATTGAAAAAGGCTCCAGAAACTATTCAGAAAGATGCTCATTTCAGACTTTCAAAGTGAATTCTTTTTCCCAATTTATTGCTCTCTATGGCAGCCTCAATAATCCTGATAACATCTAATCCTTGCCCGGCATTCACTCCTGCATCTTTTTTGCCATTTAGACCAGCAAAAACACCATCGTAAAACTTCATGTAATTACCCTTGGGGCTTATGATCAGCTCACCCTCCTGGCCAGTTTGGTCTGTGAATATTTTACCCCAATACTCTTTTGGCTCAAGGCCGATATCAGCAGCATCTGCCTTCCATCCTTTATTCAGCCTCTCTTCCTGGGGATCCATTCCTGATTTAATAAAACTGCCTTTGTCGCCGTGGAGGATGTATTTTGCAGGAGCCTTTTTTACGAGGTAACTCGACTTCAAAGTGGCAGTCATTTCCGGGTAATATAGGTTGAGAGTGAAAAAATCAACAATACCTGTATTCTTTCTGAGTTTGCGGATTTCAGCATAAATACTTTTTGGTTGGCCGAACAAAACCAATACCTGATCAATCAGATGGGCACCAAGATTATATAGAAGGCCGGGGCCTAATTTCTCATCCTCCTTCCAGGTCCCTATTGGCGGATCAGGTCTAAACCTGTCATAGTGGGCCTCAAACTCAACAACTCTTCCAAGTTGCCCTGATTCAAGAACCTTTTTTACAGCCAAAAAATCACTATCCCACCTTCTGTTCTGGTAAACAAAAACATTCAAATTTTTCTTTTCTGCCAGTTTGATAATATCCTCACCTTCCTCAACCGTCATGGTAAATGGTTTCTCTACAACCAGGTGTTTCCCTGCTTCCAGAGCCTGCTTGCTAAAAGGATGGTGAAGATGATCAGGAACATTAACGACCAACAATTCTATCTCCGTGTCATTCAGCAGGTCTTCGTACTTCCTGTAGGTTTTAATATCAGGATAAAATTTTGAGGCCTCATTCTTTGTCCTCTCCAGAACAGCCTTCAATACAAACCCTGGATGAGCATCTATAAGTGGTCCATGAAAAACCCTGCCAGACATCCCCAATGAACATAAACCGCAACTAACTTTTCCCATTCCTATTTTAGATATCTATCTAGCCAATCCTTGAATGTTCTTTGCCAAAGGATTCCATTCTGAGGTGAGAGGACCCAGTGATTTTCTTCCGGGAAATAAAGATATCTGGCAGGTACTCCTAGTAATTTTGCTGCATTGAAAGCCTGCATTCCCTGACTGGCAACTATTCTGTAATCTTTTTCGCCATGAATTACCAGGATCGGGGTATCCCAATTTTGGACAAATTTGTGAGGTGAATTGGCATAGCTCCACTGTACTACCGGGTTTGATGAATCCCAGAATGGACCACCAAGGTCCCAGTTTACAAACCACATCTCATCAGTTTCGAGGTACTGGCTTTCGAAATTGAACATACCGTCGTGGGCAATGAAAGCACTGAAGCGTTTATCATGGTTGCCTGCCAGCCAATATACGCTGAAGCCACCGTAGGAAGCGCCAACGGCTCCAAGTTTTGTTTCATCAACAAAGGGTTCGAGGGCAAGATTATCAATTGCAGAGAGGTAGTCTTTCATGTTTTGACCACCATAGTCTCCTGATATTTGCTCCAGCCACTCCTGACCAAAGCCCGGTAGGCCCCTTCTGTTTGGGGCAACCACAATATATCCGTTGGCTGCCATCATCTGGAAGTTCCACCTGTAGGACCAGAACTGGCTAACTGTTCCCTGTGGACCACCCTGACAATACAATATGGCAGGATATTTCTTGTTGGGGTCGAAATTTGGAGGATAAATAATCCATGTCTTCATCTGTTTGGCGTCGGTGGTCATTATCCATCTCGACTCCACTTTGCCCATTGTTAGTTGATCGAGAATACCCTTATTGATAAAGGATAACTCCTCTGCTTCACCGTTGGAGGGGTTAACAGAGTATATTTCATCAGGTTTTGACATTGATCTCCTGGTAGCTATTAAGGTATCTCCAACAGGGAAAATACTGGCATAATTATGAATACCCTCTGTGAGTTTACTTATCTTGTTATCGGCAAGAGTGTATTTATATATCTCATCTGTAGCGTGGTAGTCTGAAACAAAATAAATAGTTCTGCTATCCATGGTCCATGCCAGAGACATTACATTCTGATCAAATTCTTCGGTAACATATTTCTTGTCACCGCTCATTGTGTTCATCAGGAATAATCTGTTTTTATCTGATTCATAGCCATCTCTTTCCATGCTTTCCCAGGCTAGCCATTTCCCATCAGGGGAATAAATAGGATTGATATCGTAGCCCATCATTCCTCCAGTAAGATTTTTTGTTCTGCCGGAGTTTATGTCATATTCAAAAAGATCAGAATTTGTGGATAGGGTATATTCAATTCCTTTTTTCTTTCGGCTGGTATAAACCAGTTTCTTGCCATCGGGTGACCATGTGATTTGCTCCATTCCGCCAAAAGGCTTCAATGGGGCATCCCAAGGTTCATCTATCATAATATCTTTGACCTCAGTGATCACTCCGTCATCGTATTTTGCTATAAAAATATGAGTATAAGTATCTACCCAACTGTCCCAATGTCGGTGCATCAAGTCGTCAATAATGCGCGCATTGCTCTCAGGAAGATCAGGATACATGTCATGTACATTATCCTCGAGCTTGACCTCTTTAATAAAGGCAATATGCTTCATGTCGGGTGAATAGGAGAATCCTCCAACATCTTCAGGGCTACCTTCCAGTTTACTCAAGAGGGTGCCATCAGGATTCATCTCGTGAATAATTCCACTCCGGATGAAACCTATCCTTTCACCATCGGCCCTCCAAATGGGATTATTCTCATTTTCCGGGCTATTTGTGAGAGTCTTAGCTTCGCCACCTGCAATTGGCATGGAATACAGATCCCTGTAACTCTTGTTTTCTTCTATGTTATAGTAGGTAACACTGTAAAGTATCTGGCTTTGATCAGGAGAAATACTCACACCTCCAAGTCGACCGAATGACCACAGAACTTCCGGGGTCATTACATCAGATTTCAGCTTTGGGGTGTTTGGCTGATAATTTTTACTCTTTTCAGTATTATCGCAGGATACCATCAGGCTAATTAAAGTAATGGTAATTAGGTATATAAATATTTTTTTCATCGATTAAGTGTTTTTAGAACAGAGAATCGAAGATACGGAAAATTGGGCAAGGTGAAGAAGCCAAGGTGATTTTACTGCACCTTATAAGGTTCCCCCTGCTCAATTCTACTAATCCCTTTTATACTAAGGGTATAATCTGGTTTTATTTCCAGAGATTTTTTATAATCCTCCTTGGCATTTTTCAATTTACCCAATATCTCATAGCAAAACCCCCTGTTGTACCATGCTTCGAGATACCTTGGTTCTTTTTCAATAGCCTGGGTAAACCATTCTACTCCAGCATCAAAATCCTGCCGGTATACCATATTGATATATCCCATGTTGTAATAGGGGTTAGCTATATCTTGAGTTATATTGTCAATTATGTAATTGTATTGCTCCTCAGCCTCCACTATTCTCTCTGTGTCCTGAAAATACATCGCAAGGTTATATCTGGCTTCATAACTATCATCCATTATATCAATAGCTGCTTTATAATAATCGATTGCCAGATCATTGAATTGTTCAGCATTTACTCTTCCGAGGGTAATATATCCCTGATAGAAATCTGCTTCTTTTTCCACGGCAATCTGAAGACTTTTTACAGCCCCAAGGGTGTCCTTGTTCTCAAGTCTGATAAGGCCTTCGAGGAAGTATATTTGTGCCAGGTCGTTATTGATTAATGCTACATCTCTCAATATTACTTGTGATTTACCATACTCCCTTTGGAAAAGGTGAATTTCTGCTTTTTTGAGAAGCACATCAGTGTTTTCCGGAAAGATATTCAAGCATTTGTCCAGGGCTTTGAGTGCTGTGTTTGGTTGTGCATTATAGATGAAATACTCTGCCTGTTTTACGTAATACTCAGGTTTGAGTGAATCAATTGTAATGGCCACACTTATATCAGTAAGTGCAGGACCAAACTTCTCCTGAGCTGCATACAGTTCTGATCTCTGGTAAAAGAGATCGGCGTTTATAGGAGTTTTCCTGATTTGCTCGTTCAAACTCTCAATAGTTGGCACTGTATCATTTGCCAGGGAGTCGGCTACCTCTTCGCTTGCACTCTCTTTATCGGCCTTTGGGGAATTGCAACTGCTAACTCCTGATATTATAAAGGCTGTAAATAGTAAAAAAGCCGCCCATGAGACGGCCTTGGTTTTATTTTTTCGCATTTGTTATAGCGTCTCTGATTTTATTTTCTAACTCTTCTGCAAGCTCAATATTGTCTTCCATAAGATTTTTGACTGCATCACGTCCCTGCCCAAGTTTTGTTTCTCCATAAGAGAACCAGGATCCGCTCTTCTTAATAATTTCAAAATCAACACCGAGGTCGATAATTTCACCTGTTTTGGAGATTCCCTTCCCGTAAACCAAATCAAATTCAGCCTTTTGGAATGGGGGAGCGATTTTGTTTTTTACAATTTTAGCCCGGGTTCTGTTGCCTACGGCTTGATCACCATCTTTCAACTGGCCAATCCTACGGACATCAATCCTAACTGAGGCATAAAATTTCAATGCATTACCCCCTGTGGTAGTCTCGGGATTCCCGAACATAACACCAATTTTTTCTCTAAGCTGATTAATGAAAATCACACAGGTTTTTGTCCGGCTAATATTGCTCGTAAGTTTACGCAGGGCTTGTGACATAAGCCTTGCCTGCAATCCCATTCTTGAATCACCCATCTCACCCTCAATCTCTGCTTTAGGTGTAAGAGCTGCAACCGAGTCGATAACGATAATATCTATTGCTCCTGATCTTATCAAATGATCAGTTATCTCCAGTGCTTGTTCTCCATTATCCGGCTGTGATATCAGTAGGTTTTCAACATCTACCCCCAGGTTTTCGGCATAGAAACGGTCGAAAGCATGTTCAGCATCAATAAAAGCCGCTGTACCACCCAATTTTTGCGACTGAGCTATGGCATGAATGGCTAGAGTTGTTTTTCCTGATGATTCCGGTCCGTAAATTTCTATAACACGTCCTTTGGGATAGCCTCCTATTCCAAGGGCAAGGTCGAGAGATATTGATCCTGAGGATATTGCCGGGATGTTTTCCACGGCCTCGTCGCCCATACGCATAATTGTTCCTTTACCATAGGATTTTTCAATCTTGTCCAGAGTTAACTTCAGTGCTTTGAGTTTTTCCGGGTTTTGTTCTTTGTTTTTTTCCATTACATAATGCGTTTAATAATGCGTTTAGTATTTATAAGGATAGATGCTTTTTTTAGCTGAAAATGGAAAGGAACATCTATTTATTTATCTCATTTAATATTTGTTGTGTATGATCTTTTGTGTTTACTTTCGTGAAAACCCTCTGTATCAAGCCTTTCTCGTCGATAATAAAAGTGATCCTGTGAATGCCCATATATGTACGTCCCATCATCTTTTTCTCTCCCCAGATACCATAATCATTTAAAATTTTCTTCTCAACATCAGAGATAAGGTAAAATGGTAAGTCAAGTTTAGATCTAAATTTGTCGTGTGATTTCTCACTATCTGCACTAATCCCAATTACCTCATATCCTAAATCCCGCAATTCCTGATAATTATCTCTTAGGTTGCAAGCTTCTGCTGTGCATCCCGGTGTATTATCTTTCGGGTATGAATATAGTATTACTTTTTTGCCGAGAAATTGTTCCAGAGATTTCTTCTCACCCTGATGATCTGTAAATTCGAATGAAGGTGCTTTATCCCCTATTTTTAAGTGTGTCATAATTCTGCAAATTAAATAATCTACAAATATATCAACTTCAGGCGGTTTAGCTTTGTCCGATTTATGGAACTTTATTAACAAGGAGGAGCTAAATTGTCGATAAAAATTATTATTTTGTGTGCCCCAAATTCCGACAGTTGTCGGCAGTACTTTAAGAGATGAAACAAAATGTTGAAAAAAAACTAAGTCGTTCTCAGAACTTTACAGATAGTAGAGGATCTGAGTCGAGGTTTTTAATCTTACATAATGATGATGTCAACACTTTTGATTATGTGATTGAGTCATTAATTGCGGTTTGTGAACACGATGCTATACAGGCCGAACAGTGTGCCTATATAACTCATCATAAAGGCAAATGCGATGTAAAAAAGGGCACATACAAAGTTCTTGATGTAATGCGCCAGGCTCTGTTAGACAGGGGACTCCAGGTAACTATAGATTAATCTGATATGACTGTATTAGGAATTGTTTTGCTTGTCCTTGCCGGAATACTTTTGTTTTTGCTTGAGTTTCTGGTCGTACCCGGTGTAACCATTGCGGGTATAGGAGGACTATTATTTTTTGCTGGAGCTGTTTATCTTGCATTTGAGAATTTCGGAAATACTGCCGGAATAATTGTGTTGGCAGTTGTTGTACTTACCATAATTATTGCTCTGATTTATGGCCTTCGTGCTAAAACCTGGTCGAGAATTTCATTAAATACTCAGGTTAATTCCAAGGTTAATGATGTTGATTCACTACCTTTAGTGCCGGGTGATACAGGTGTTTCTGTTACTCGACTTGGCCCAATAGGCAAAGTGAGGATTGGCGATTTAACTTGTGAAGGTCAGTCGATTGGGCCATATATTGATGCGAATACTGAAGTTGAAGTGGTTCAGGTTAAAACCAACCATGTTATTGTTAAACCAATAGAAAAAAATAAATAATGGACACTAATCTAGCTTATTTAGTAGGAATAGTAGCTGTTGCAGTCGTAGGACTTGCATTGTTACTTTACATTGTCCCGATTGGATTGTGGTTTCAGGCCCTGATCTCCGGTGTACGTGTATCACTTATTCAACTAATCTTTATGAGGTGGAGGAAAGTTCCACCAAGAGCGATAGTTAATGCTCTTATAACCAGTACAAAGGCTGGATTAAGCTTGAATCGTGATGATCTGGAGGCACACTTTCTTGCAGGCGGGCATGTTCAACTTGTAGTTAATGCACTTGTATCAGCTGACAAGGCGAATCTGGGGCTGCCTTTTAAGATGGCCACTGCCATTGACCTTGCTGGTCGTGATGTATTAGAGGCTGTTCAAATGTCAGTTAATCCAAAGGTGATTAATACACCACCTGTAAAGGCTGTTGCAAAAGACGGTATTGAGCTTATTTGTAAAGCCAGAGTAACTGTAAGAGCCAATATCAAGCAACTTGTAGGGGGTGCTGGTGAAGAAACTGTACTTGCTCGTGTGGGAGAGGGTATTGTATCATCTATAGGATCTGCAGATTCACATAAAGCTGTTCTTGAAAATCCTGATTTTATCTCCAGGGTTGTATTGGAGAAGGGTTTGGATGCAGGTACAGCATTCGAAATTCTTTCAATTGATATCGCTGATATCGACATAGGGAAAAATATCGGAGCTGTATTGCAGATGGATCAGGCTAATGCTGATAAGAATATTGCTCAGGCCAAGGCTGAAGAGCGCCGTGCAATGGCTGTTGCTCTTGAGCAGGAGATGATCGCTAAGGCCCAGGAGGCTCGTGCTAAAGTAATCGAAGCCGAAGTTGAGGTTCCTCTTGCCATGGCTGATGCTTTCAGGAAAGGCAATATGGGTATCATGGACTATTATAAGTTCAAGAATATTGAAGCTGATACCAACATGAGGAATTCTATTACTGAAGTCCCGGGGACTGGTGATATCAGTGACGAATAGTCCTGATGAAAATATATTAGTGCAAGATTAGAATATCATTTTGTTTGAATGATTTATTTATATAATTTTGCACTACTTTTTTTGGAGAGGTGGGAGAGTGGCTTAATCCACCAGTTTGCTAAACTGACGTAGCTGTTACGGCTACCGGGGGTTCGAATCCCCCCCTCTCCGCGATCGGGTGTGGGTGTGGGTGTGGGTGTGGGTGTGAAAAAAATTAAAGGGGGGATGGAAGTCTCCCTTTTTTATTAAAATGAGTTATTATGTTTGATTTTGAGAAGTTAGATTTGTACGGTGAGCTTAATAAACTGAACATATTGGTTTATCAAACTATCCGAGGATTAGATGGAGTTGATAGTTTTGTTATTGATCAGTGGAAAAGGGCTAGTTTAAGTTCTGTATTGAATCTTGCGGAAGGGACAGGCAGGATGACTCCTGCAGACAAAAAACATTTTTATACGATTGCACGGGGTAGTGTGTTCGAATGTGTAGCTATCCTAGATATGGTGCATCGTTTGGGTCATATTGATGAAGAGTTATTCAATACTTTTTACGCCGGATACGAAAAAGTTTCAAAAATGTTGCTAGGCATGTATCGGAGTCAACAATAAAATATTATATTTGCACCTCCAAAAATCACACACACACTCACACACAAACCAATTTCGGGGTGTGGCGCAGTCCGGTTAGCGCACCTGCTTTGGGAGCAGGGGGTCGCAGGTTCGAATCCTGCTACCCCGACAACTAAGAATCAAGCAGTTACATGATCAAAAATGTAGCTGCTTTTTTGTTTAGTTAAATATAATAGAAATTTTTACAGTGATGTAAGCTGATTTTTAAAGGCGTAAATAACCAAATTAACCGTATTAAAAGTTTCGGTTTTATGAAACAGACTGCTTTTGTGTTTCTCAACCGTTTTTGGGCTTAAATGAATTAAATCGGCAATTTGTTCGTTGTTTAAGCCTTTGCAAATTAATTGTAGTATTTCTTTTTCACGCGAAGTGAAATTTGTAATTAACTGTTTTTTCGATTCCCGTTCTTTATTTTTATAAAGATTACGGGTTATTACTTTAATAATTTCCGACGAAAAATAACTTCCACCTTGGGCAACTTTTTTTATCGCTATTTCAAAATCTTCAATATCCGAGCGTTTTAGCATGTAACCTTCCACGCCTGCCGAAATCATTTGTTCAATGTACTCGTCGTCGGCAAAAGTAGTTAGTGCAATAATCTTTAATTCAGGATATCCCTGGAGTGCCTTTTTTGTTGCTTCAATGCCATTCATTTTTGGCATATTTATGTCCATTAAAACAATGTCGGGTGCAAGGTTTTCAATCAGGCTTAAAAATTCTACCCCATTTGCAGCCTGCCCAACTACCTTAACAAAATCGAAGTTGTCTAGAAGCAATATCAACCCATCTCTGAAAATTTTATGGTCGTCAACAATAATGATACTTGTTTTCCTGTCTTCCATTTTTAATCTTAAATATTAAAACTTAGCTGGATCTCAACGCCATTTCCTTCGCTGCTATTAATCTCATATTTCCCGCCGAAAGATTCTACACGATTAACAATGTTTCGTAAACCCATTTTTTCTTCGTCGTTTGAAAAAATTAAATCAGGATTTAATCCTTTTCCATTATCGCGATACCTTAAAAATACCGTTTTTTTAATTTGCTCAATATTAATAAGCAATTTTGATGCGCCGGAATGTTTTAGCGTGTTATTGATTAATTCGTTGCAAATTCTGTAAATATTAATTTCCATACTTTGTTCTAACTTACTTTCCATATTATCGGCAACAACTACACAGCTAACTGTTCCCATGTCATTAATATTTTCGCAAATAATTTCGAGCGATTTAACCAAACCGTAGCGGTTTAAATATGATGGATTTAAGTTATTTATGGCTGCTTCAAGGTTTTCCAGAGCAATTGTTGAAAGCTCTTTAACTTTTTCAAGGTTTTTACTAACAAGCTCATCCTTACTATCTTTTTCAATTAATTTAATAAACAGGGCAATACTCGATAATACCGACCCAAGTCCATCGTGCAGGTCGGCAGCTATTCGTTTGCGTTCTTTAAATTCAATTTCAATAGATTTATTTGCCAGTTCTTTTTCGGTAACATTGTACGAATTTATTAATCGGTAAATTACAACTACACAAAATACCAGCAAACAGAAAATTGCAAAAAGCAATACAAATACTCTCTTTTTAAACCATAAAATTTCGTGCCTAATATAGTCGTCTAAACCTTTATCCAATTTATGGTAAGCATTCTGAAAATGGTGGTAATTATCGATTATAAGCACATCAATTGCTTCGCTATGATTTTGTTGATCAACTGATATTAGTTTGTTCAATTTAGTAACTTTATTTTCAACATCAGTAAGAGATTTGCGAATTTCGACCACTTGATTTTCCTTACCTTTTTTCACAATAAATGAGTCAAGCGAAGCAATGTATTCATTCGTGTACCTGAAACAGTTTAAAATAGCCAGTTCCTTTAAAGAATCTTGAAAAAGCAAATAATCGTCTAAATATAATCTACTGCGCGCAACTTCTATATCAATATTTTTCGAGTATTCCACCAACGAAAGGTGCTCGTGATCCAACTGCAAGCTTCTAATAGAAGTATAAATTAGCTCTGCACTTGCAATAACTGTAAATGCAATAAGCACCATTACAATCCTTCCCCTAAGAATCACTTTCGAACTCATACCGAACGGTTAATTTTGTATGCCAATTAAAGCATTAAAATTAACGAAAAGGAATAAAACCCCGCTGAAAACAGCGGGGCAAATTCGAACTTATGAAAGTTATTCGCACATAAAATACGAATATTATAAATCTATACTGATGTAAAACCAATACTGTTAGGCGCTTGGAATTGCTCCCATACCAAATACCATGACAAGAAGTGCAACGGTTTCGATAATACCCATGGCTGCAATGTACATACCCGAGCCTTGTTTATCATTTACCGCCAAATTTGCACAAGCTGCGGCACCAACTTTACCCTGCATAATGGCCGAGGCAGCAATTGCAATACCTACAAAAAATGCCCAAGTCATTTGGTTTATGTAACTGTCGGGACTAAGATTTGCTCCAATCATGGCATTCATAAAAATCATTCCGTAGATTACCTGGCTTAAAGGCATACCTACCATCGCCAAAGCTAAGGCCGGCAATTTTTTCTTGTCTTTAATAGATTGTTTCCAAAGCCCTAAAGCACCCATTCCTGCAATACCGGTTCCAACTGCCGAACCTACACCTGCTATTCCCAGTGCGATAGCGTGTCCACCAAAGCCTGTAACTGCCGTTGCTAAAATTGTTGTTAAAGTCATGTTATAAGATTTAAAGTTTTTGTTTTTTATTTTTTATATGAAATGGTTTGTATTCACTTCCCGAAAACTCTACGTTGGCATGTCCGGCATATTCCAGCATATTTAAACGCACTCCGTGAACGATCACAGCCATTGCGGCAAGCACCATATTGAGACCATGCCCCAGAATTAAAATAATAACTGCTGCGATTCCCGAAGCAAGGGTTGTAATACCGTCGCCAATGGCCATTTGGTTGAAGCTGGAAGCCATTAACACTGTCGCCAATCCAACTGCATAAAGCCGTATATATGAAATAATATCGGAAAAACCATTAATAATACTTAGTGGCAAACTGCCCAACGATGAAACCATTCCTTTTATTAAGTTAGTACCTGGTTTAGAAAACAAGGCGATAAGCAATGCCCCACCAATAAAAAGCCAGGGCATGAATATCGGAGTTTCGATGCCTAAAACCATTGGGTGTACAACAAGGTAGAGACCCCAAAAAATTGCCACCCAACCCAGCTGGGCTATAGCTTTAACGCTGTTATTAAATCTCCATGCCACTTGTAAATGGCCAACGGTTAAATGCACAGCACCAATCAGAAACATTAACTTCTGTACAAATAGGTTATCGCCACCAAAACTGGCGAGTTGGTCTACTCTAAATAAGCGAAATACCGTTAGGTCGGCAATTGCTTCCGATCCAAAATAGGTTCCGGTAAGTACGCCCCATAACATGATAGACATTGAGAGTGTGTATAGTAAACCAAACTCAATTTTTTTCACAAATTTTTGTTTCCGGTGCACTAAAAATGTGATTAATAAAAACACAAAACCATAGCCGGCATCACCCACAAGAATTCCGGCAAAAAAAGTAAAAAACACCATAAATACCCTGGAAACATCTATTTCTTTATAGCCCGGAACAAGCCCCATAAAATCCATTACGGGCTGAATATGTTTGGCCCAAGGTGGCGTTTTAACCAGCGTAGGCACCTCATCTATTTCTTCGGGCAGTGGATCCTCAATTACATATCCCCATTGACGTTTTTCGGCGGTTTCAACAAATTTATCGATGACATCAACAGGCGTATAACCTTTCCAAAAACGAACATGTTCTTCAAATGATATTCCCCCAAATTGTACATTGCGAATGTCAAAGCGTCGGATTCTTTCGTTGAGGCCTTGCTGTAACAGACTTTTTTGAGCATGTAGCTGAAGCATTAACTGAGTGTTTTCTTCAAGTTCAATATTGGTAGCAGCCAACAGTTCTTTGGTACGTTCTGCTTCTGTATCGGGAAAGGCAATTTCTTCAGATTCCAGGCTTTTTTCTGCGTTGTTACTAAACAAAAGTACCTGATTCAATTCACCTATCTTTCCTACCACTTTTATGTCTTCGCGGGTGGTAATGCGCTTCAATTTCTTGTCGTCTAACAGGTATAGTTTTATCCAAACACCATTTTCGTTGAGTTCCTTGATGTCTTTTAAACAAATACTTCCCCAATTTTTAAACCATTCTAAGTTGTGAAGTATTTTGAATTTTAAACCTTCAAGCTGATTTCGTTGTTCTGCTGCCTCCAATACTTTCTCCATCAGAAAAATCTCCCCTCTTTCTAAGTTAGAGAGATCTTCAAGTTCAGCAGCTACACTACCAACAGGTTTCACCTCATCGAAACTATCGAGTACCGCAATTGCTTTTGTTAATTGTTCTATTCGTGCAGCAACTCGCTCAATAGACTGGTCTTTTATAGCCTGGAGTGGCATAATATGCATTACTCCAAGTTGCCCCAACGCGGTTAGTTCTGCATCGATATCAACCGCTAAATCGGGCATGAAGAGCATCAATTTTTTCATTTCTGCTATCATACGCGAGCCTCCTCTTTATTTCTTGTTTTTACAACTTTAGCCGTGGCAATTGTCAGGCGTTCGTCATCTTGTAATTTTTGCCCAATTTTTCGAATGGCCATTTTCGCGTTTGGAATACGGCGGTTTTCAAACAGTTTCACCCGCGCCCTAACATCAAGCAATTCTTCTTCCAAAAGGTTAATCTGTTCCTTCAAACATTCAATTTCAGCCAGTAATTGCAATTGGTCTTGCATCAGTTCAATGGCATCGTCAACCCACAACGGCGTATCGTCGTTAAAGGGCATTACATTAAAATCAACTTTTTCGTATTGTTGCACGCTAACACCGGCCACATCAACACCTTTAGTAACAATTTTATTCACCGAAATAAATTCATCGATATCAACCCACGAATCACTCATAACCGCGGTCCACGGTTCGGCTGCTTTCCGATTTTTTTCTATTTGTTCCCGTATGTGCTCAATCCTTTCTGCAATTGTATTGATGGTTGCCATCAAGGACTTTTCCATCGCTTCAAACAAAGGCAGCATCCTTTCCGAAACCTTCAGAATCTTTTTCTGACGGGCACGTTCGGTTTTTGTATATTTAATTTTTGCTTCTGCCATTATTTTCCCTCCTTGTTTTTTGATGGATTTACCACCGATGCCAGGACCTGAGCACCTTTTTCTTTATCGAATGAATGCAGTCTGCTTATAATTTGCAGTTTTAGTTTGTACACCATTACCTCGGTAAAAGTGAATGTTTTTCCTGCTTCAATCGTATCCAGCTCATCCCATTGCCACTGCAAAATCTGTTCTTCGCGCACCAATGGATTTCCTGTTATCACTGTTTTAGGTAAATGTTGGAGCTTTGGCTGACGCTTTTGTGCTTTGGCATCTCGAATTTCAGTAAGATCATTTTGCACATCGTTTAACAAGGAGGTAATATTTTTCAATCCTCCTTTCGACGCATCCATAAGCTGAATATCAACTGACTCCAATCGTTTAAAATGCTTCGCCGAAAGTTGGCTTTTGGCATCGTGATTAAACTCGTCAATTGAAATTGGCGGCACTTGCCCAAAGGATAACGATGGCAAACTGGTCATAAGATATACCAAGTTTGACATAACTACTCCTCCCGCGCTTTTGTAATACGTTCAACTAAATCTTTATTAAGCAGAGCGAACAATCCTTCTTCTATGTCTTTCGAACTCAATACGAAACTAACGCCTTTATTATCAGTAGATTTCATCTCTATTTTAGTTTTACCTGCTGAAAGTGGTTCTAATGTAACTTCTTCATTTAAAGCTTCGGTCAATAAATATGCTTCCATGTCTTTCATCATTTCCGGTGCTACTGTAAGCGATTTATTTCCTGAAATAGTTGCAAGAACAGCTTTTAGCAATTCTTTTAGGTATTGCTCTTGAGTAAACAAAGTTTTGCACTCATTGCCAAAAATTGATTTCATATATTTAAGCACCGCAATTTTAGTTGCCTCAACCATATCGCGCGAAGCCTGTGCAATGGCTGTATGTGCATTCTTTTCGGTTTGTGCAGCTTTAGCTTCTGCTTCTTCTACAATCGTTTTGCTTTTTGCTTTGGCTTCCGAAATTAATTGTTCAGCATGTGCCTTCGCATTTTCTATTATCCGTTGTTTTTCGTCCTCCCCGGCATCAATTCCTTGTTTCTTAAGTTTGGAAACAATTCCTTCCAAATTCTCTTTGTTTTGACTCATTGTTTTTCCTGTTAGTGTTTAATTCCAATATTGTTCGATCATTTTTTTGCTCATACCCGTTTCGGTAGGTTCAAAATGTCGTTTTAAAATAGTCCAGCATTTATCCAATGCGGCTTCCAACTCTATGGGTTCTCCAAATGGCTCCTCAATATTGGCAATAAAATCTTTACGGTAGCGAAGAAGTTTTTGGGAAAATGCATCGTTTGCTGCTCCAACTTCAGCGGCCTCATATGCTTTTTCAGCATCGGCAAGCAAAGATGCCATTGCTGTCATTATAGGCCGGTGGTCATCCCGGGTATTTCCGTTTACCTGCTGTTTTAGACGTGAAAGCGAACGGGCTAATTTCAGCTTACCGTTTTCAAGGAAAAACTGTCCTTCGGTAATGTATCCCGTGTTATCAGGAACTGGGTCTTCCAACGACTCAAGCGTTGTTGCACCAATAATGGTAATCGATCCAGCACCTTCAATATCGGCTGCCACTTCATAGCGTTTTGCTAATTCGGAATACAAGGATCCAGGATAACCTTGTAATGAAGGAATCTGATCCTGGTAATTGGCAACGTTACGAAGAATGTTCGACCAGTTGGTCATGTCGGTAAGAAGAACCAGCACATCCTTTCCCTGGTCGCCAAACTCGCGGGCAACACTCAAGGCCACATCCGGTAACATTAAACCTTTTATCTGTGAATCGCCAGCAAGATGTGAGAACATGATGGTTTTATCGATATTTCCTGATTGCGAAAGCTGTTCTTTGAAATAATGGTATTCGTCAAATTTCAATCCGATACCAGCGAATATAATTATATCGGCCTGCGCACCCTGTGCAATTTGCGATAACAAGCGGTTGTAAGGCTCGGTAGGACTAGCAAAAATTGGAATCTTCTGTGATTTTACCAGCGTATTAAAAACATCGATCATTGGAATACCTGTCCACAAAGGCTGCTTTGGCACCAAACGAACGGTTGGGTTTAAAGTGTCCAATCGTGTTGAAAGCTGTTTGTCGAAGATAATTTCAGGTCCACCATCGGCCACATTTCCAATACCATCGAAACTACGTCCTAACATATTGTATGAAAAACCTGCTGCCAATGGAATCTCATGCATACGAATTTTTGTTTTCGTACTTAATCCTTGCGTGCCATTAAACACCTGAAAACGGGTTGAATCTTCGCTAATATTAATGGCTTTGGCAAATGAAAGACTTTGATTGGTTTCGGCTTCAAGCAACTCAACCACATGATTTAGTGCTACACCCGGATTTCCTTCAACAGAAATCAAAGCTTTACCAACTTCACTTATTCTATTTATTTCTTTTCGTATCATAGTGTGTGCTCTTCTTGTAAAATAAATTGTTCAATTTGTTTTGAAAGACCTGCAATTTCTTCTTCACTTTGAGCATTGCTATTCCAGTCCTTCCACCACTGACGCAATTCATCAAATTTGGTTTTCACCAATTCTTTCAGCTCTTCATCTTCCATTCCATTTTGTGAAAAATCGATGGAACTATCGATAAGTTTTTGCACTGCGCCGTTGATTATTGTCAATCGTTCGGGACGTGTACAGGCATCTAGTTTGTGGAATGCGTCTTGCTGCATCACGCAAAAATCGATGGTTAGTCCTTTTTGATAAAGTACATATTTTTCTACCGGAACTTTTTTTAATCCAATAGTGCTGATTGTTTGGTCGATACCATTTGCTTCGTTTAATGTTTGCAACATTTTGTTACGGTCGTTCCATGAAATAAAACTGTCGTAAACCGAATTCGTATAAACCAGCGGATCGATAGCTGGGTATTTTTTTGCATCAGCACGGTCTTGCGACAAACCCCAGAATCCACCAGTTGCATCCATCGTTGCCTGTGTTACCGGCTCCTGAAAGTTACCTCCTGCCGGAGATACTGTTCCGATGAAAGTTAAGGATCCACCTGTACCTTCATCGGCACCAGCACGTTGGTACATCCCTTTAATCTGATCGGGAATATCCATTGGGAAAGCTTCAGGTCCGGGAATATCTCCCTGACGACCGCTGCGCTCGCGAAGAGCCTGCGCCCAGCGTGATGTAGAATCGGCCAAAAGAACCACGTCATAACCCTGGTAGCGATAATATTCACCAACGGTAAGTGCGATGAAAACACTGGCTTCACGCGCAGCTACGGGCATCGAACTGGTATTCCCAAAAATGCACATCCTGTTCATCAACGAACCGCCTGTTGATGGATCTTCTAATTCTGCAAAGTCTTTAAACACCTCAACCGCCTCGCCAGCACGCTCGCCGCATGCAGCCATTATAATAATGTCGGCTAAAGCATATTTACACAAAGAGTGCTGTAAAACGGTTTTTCCTGCCCCAAAAGGACCTGGGTTTCCAACCGTACCACCATAACCAACAGGTGCAAGTAAGTCGATTACCCGAACACCGGTTGAAATAGTTTTACTTGGAACAGCACGCTCTTTAAATGGAATTGGCGACTTAACTGCCTGACTGAAAGCCAGTTTTAATTCGTGTTTTACGTTTTGTGTATCAGTTACTACAGCAACTACCTTAGTAATATTTATCGAAGCTTTTTCGATGATGCTTTCAACTTTACATTTGCCAAACTGAAAAGGTACCAGAATTTTATGATCCAACCTTCCTTCAGGTACAGAACCGATGGTATCGCCACCACTTACCTGATCATCCACTTTAACACTTGGAGTGAACTCCCACAATTTCTCGTCGTCCAATGCCGGAGCTTTCATTCCCGGAACCAAGTAAGCATTTTGTTCGCCTAGCTTGTACAAAGGATTTTGAAGCCCGTCCCAGATACTGGTTAAAAGCCCGGGGCCTAAAAGCACCGATAAAGGTTTTCCAGTAAACTCCACTCTATCGCCAATTTGTGCTCCTGTTAAATCTTCAAACACTTGCATTTCCACAATCCCGGCGTCCGCATTTTTCGGGTCTGGGTCTATCTGCAGTACTTCGGCTTGAAGTAGTTTCCCATCAACCGTTATTTCCGCAGTTTCACCCATAATCACATCCTCATAGAATCGTGCTTTCACGAGCGAATCCTGAATGGATATAAGCGTTCCTGTTCTCTTTGTATTCTTATTATTCATGGTGCTTTTATAAAATATTCTAAAAAAACCTAATACATAATAGTTGTTAC
>CAYUNU010000005.1:0-28744 GCA_964446195.1 uncultured Porphyromonadaceae bacterium
TACATCACAGCCCGGATGGTAATTTATATGCAGCGTCTCATTTTGGTTTATTTGCTTTCAATTTAGAATCTGGTTCCTGGCAGAAATTTCCTATGGAAGTTGATATTAAAAGGTTTGTTGCAATTGAAAATATTCAGGATACCTTATATGTTTTAAACAGGTCATATCTATTCAAAGGGAAGTCCAAAGGAATAAATACCCAGTTTACAAAAATTGAGTTAAAACAATTGGAGAATCATAATAATGAGGTTTCCCTTTTTGAAACAATTTGGCAAATCCATTCGGGTGAGATTTTGGGTGTCCCTGGAAAAATATTTGTCGATGCATTAGGACTAATCACCATTTTCCTGTCAACAACAGGAATCATTTATTTCTTTTTCCCTGGGTGGGTTAAAATGCGTAAGCGGAAAAAGAAGGATATTCAAAAAATTGCAGCAATAAACAAATGGTCTCTGAAATGGCATAACACAACCGGAGCCTGGACGTTTGCCTTTCTAATTATTCTATTCTTCACAGGTATGTTTCTTCGTCCTCCCCTGTTAATTGCCATTGCAAATTTAAAAATTAAGCCAATTAAGTATTCACATCTCGACCAGCCGAATCCCTGGTACGACAAGCTAAGGGATTTACTTTACGATGCGGATAATGATATATTTCTTTTAGCTACTTCGGAAGGCATTTGTTATATGGATAAATACGGTTTATCCCCAAAACCATTTGTAGTTCAACCACCTGTTAGCGTAATGGGAATAAACACATTTGAACCTTTTGGCAATGGGGCATATATAGTAGGTTCTTTTAGCGGGTTGTTTTTGTGGCATCCCTCGCACCCGGAAATATACAACTACGCACAGGGGAAGCTTTATACAGGTAATAATTCAGGTCGCCCCATTGGTGATTTCAAAATCACCGGAACTTTAAAAGATTATCATAATAATCGTTTTATGATTGACTATGACAAAGGCATTATCCCTTTAAATCATCAAAATGACTTTCCTCTTATGCCTGAAATAGTATTAGAGGAATCAAAAATGTCTTTATGGAGTTTTTCACTTGAAGTGCATACGGGCAGATTCTTTAGTTTTTTAATTGGCGACTTGTATATCCTCATAGTTCCATTAACAGCTTTAACAGGTATTATAGTGGTAATCAGCGGTTATATACTCTGGAGAAGACGGTATCGAAAAAAAAAAAGGAGTCATAAATATTTCGTAAATTCGTAAGTAACAAAATGTAATATTATGGCAATAAAAAAGTATGGATAGAAGAAGGATGTACCTCTTGCGGTATGTGAGAGCAAGATTTGTCCTTGTCCGGTCGAAATCATCAAATATGAAGAATAAATAATCTGTTATGAGTGAGTTAATTAACAATTCCAGGTATCGTAAAGATCGATTGAAAGAGTTGATTCTTAAGTTGCACGACGGGGACTCGCCTGAACAAATCAGGCAAGAACTGATCTCTACCCTTAAGTCAATACCCTATGGTGAGGTTGTGGAAGTAGAACAAGAGCTTATCAGCGAAGGGCTCCCTGAAACAGAGGTGCTAAAGTTATGTGATATTCACGGCGAAGTGCTTGAAGGGCATGTGGATCTGAGTGGAGCTAAGGAGGTCCCGGTCGGACATCCGGTTGATGTGTTTATCCAGGAGAACAAAGCAATCAATAAGGCGGTCGACAAAGCAATAGGTCTTCTGGAATCCATTCCCAAGGTGCCGGATGGAAATTTCAATAATTTTAAACTGGTGCTTCAGTCCTGCTTCAATGATCTAATGGACAACGATAAACACTATCAAAGAAAGGAATATCTGGTCTTCCCCTATCTTGAAAAGAATGAAATTACAGGTCCTCCCAGTGTTATGTGGGGTAAGCATGATGAGATCAGGGATCAATTAAAGGGCTGCATTTCTTTATTAAGAGAGGAGGAATTGTTAAAGCAGGACCTCTCTGACGCCTTGGAGTTGATATACTTCCCCGTTTTAAAAACCATATCAGACATGGTGAAAAAGGAAGAGGAGATATTATTTCCCATGTGCATGGATGTACTCTCTGTTGACGACTGGTGGAATATACACAAACAAACCCTAGAATTCGGGTTTACACTCTATGATCCCGAGGTCGATTGGAAACCTGAAGGACTCATTGACGAAGATGGCGATGAAAAGATCGTCAGTAAAAAGGATGGTGCTATGATGCTGCCCTCAGGCAGTTTCAATGAAAATGAACTTTTGGCGATCCTGAATACCCTCCCGGTGGATATGACCTTTGTTGACAGGAATGACAAGGTGAAATACTTTTCCCAGGGTCAACACCGGATATTCCCACGCAGTCGATCTATCATCAATCGTGACGTGCGCATGTGCCATCCCCCGGGAAGTGTCGATATCGTTGAAAAAATCATTGAAGATTTCAAAACAGGAAAAGAATCCCACGCACCTTTCTGGATTCAGATGAAGGGGAAATTTATTTTAATAGAATACTATGCGCTAAGAAATGAACAGGGTGAATACCTTGGAACACTTGAGGTATCACAAGACCTTACGAATGCCCGTGAGCTCGAAGGTGAAAGACGGATATTATCTTATGGAGCAAATAATACTGAGGCTGATGAATAACCTAATTATCACACCAAAAACAAAGATTTTTGACCTGCTTGAGGCTTTCCCGGATTTGGAGGAAATACTTATCGCACAGGCTCCTCAATTCGAGAAACTCCGGAATCCGCTCCTTAAAAAAACAATTGGAAAGGTCACCACACTCGGTCAGGCCGCAGCTGTTGGAGGACTGAAGGTGGAGGACCTTGTAAATGTCTTGCGAAAGAAAGCAGGACAGTCCCAGTTATCAGATATCGATCATCAGGATTCGAATTATATTACCCAAAAACCCGGCTGGTTTAACCAAAAACGGGTGATTCAAACAATCGATGTGCGGGATATGCTCCATGAAGGGGAACAACCGGTTCATGAAGTACTTTCCTCTGTAAAGCAACTAAATAAGAAAGAAATCCTGGGAATCATCGCCCCTTTCCTTCCTGCTCCACTCATCGATAAAGCAATTGGTCTGGGCTATTCTTACTGGATCCATGAGATCTCTGAGGAAGAAATTCATGTGTATTTTAAAAAGTGAGCAGAATTAGCGGCTTTATTTATTGGCCAGACTGTAACAAAAATAACAATTTTGGTCTGTATTATTAATTCCCGTTTCCATGATTATAACATGTGCGATAATAGCTAATTACCTAAATAATCATCACAAGCACTAATAGTATAATGTTAAATCTCACTTAGAGATTGAATAACTTTTCTCTTTCAGGTTGAAAAACAATTTTCTCAATAAAGAGCGCTTGCTCATACTTTTTCTGATTTACAGACACATAGCTTTTCTCCTTTGCTCCCAAACAAGCAATGCCTATTGCACTATAAACAGATATATCGTGTTTTCCTTTAATATCCTCCGGAAAAACGACTTTAACCAATTGCTTCTGAAAGCTATCTGTCGATAAGATGAATTCAGAGTTCATGGTAATCACGTCGTCTGGCATTTTACTAGAATCGATTTTTTTGCTATTTGCAGCTAACAAATAAAGAGTATGAAGCCCATTTGGCGAAACATAGGCTTTGCCAATGTCTTGAGCAAGATGGTTCAGCAAGTTAGTATAATCCCTGTGAGTTAGTGACCTTTCTTCCCAAATGGAAAATTTATTAAAGCCAAATTTTTTAGAATCCAAAACCATACGGTTAACATCAAATTATCCAATTAAACATTGTAATCGCATCCGATTTTTATTACATCTGATACGATTTAAAGTTAAACACATTTCCCATACTCTCCAAATATTACTGTCCGAATAAGCTGTTATCAAAATCAAGGATTGCCTCTTCATCATATTAGCCATAGCAAAAGATGATAATTATGATACCCAGCTCCAGTGATAAGTTGGATTGAGGAAATGGGTTTCAAATCTAGAAACGAACCGACTATCCGTTTCCACAAAATACTTTACAGGCTTTGTATTTATTGGCTATAATCCTACCCAAGACAGTCTACCGCTACAGGAGTCCCTGATCCACCATGGTGTCAGCAACCTTCAGGAAGCCGGCGATGTTGGATCCCCTTACGTAATCCACATACCCATCTTCCCCGGTTCCGTATTTCACACAGCTTTCATGTATACTAGTCATGATGCTGTGTAGTCGGCCGTCAACTTCAGAGCGACTCCAGTTAATCTTCATTGAATTTTGTGCCATTTCCAGTCCGCTCGTTGCCACACCGCCTGCATTTGCTGCCTTGCCAGGTGCATAGAGGATCTTTGAATTTTGAAACTTCTCAATAGCCTCGGGGGTGCAGGGCATATTCGCGCACTCACAAACACAGATGCACCCATTCGCGATAAGCTGTTCGGCATCATTGCCATCCAGTTCATTTTGGGTGGCGCAGGGTAGCGCAATATCAACCTTTACTTCCCAGGGGCGCTTACCCTGAACAAACTGAGCACTCTCAAATTCCAGTGCAAAAGGGGCGACGACATCTTCATTGGAAGCCCTTAACTCAAGCATATATGCGATCTTTTCGCCCGAAATTCCCTCGGCGTCATAAACATAGCCGTCGGGGCCGGAGAGAGTTACTACTTTACCACCTAGTTCAGTTATCTTCAGGGCCGCGCCCCAGGCTACATTTCCAAAGCCTGAGATAGATACCTTTTTACCCTTAAGGCTTTCACCTTTTGTAGCAAGCATTTCTTTTGTGAAATATACACAGCCAAAACCAGTAGCCTCAGGCCTGATGAGTGACCCTCCCCAGTTGATCCCCTTCCCGGTCAGGACTCCGGTATTTACCCTGGCAAGCTTGCGATACATGCCATAGAGGTAACCAATCTCCCGCCCACCAACGCCAATATCTCCTGCAGGAACATCAGTATTCGGGCCAATATTATTCCAGAGCTCCATCATGAAAGCCTGGCAGAAACGCATAATTTCTGAATTCGATTTTCCTTTGGGATCAAAATCAGAACCACCTTTGGCACCTCCCAAAGGAAGAGAAGTCAGGCTGTTTTTAAAAATCTGTTCAAATCCCAGGAATTTCAGAATACTCAGGTTCACGCTGGGGTGAAAGCGTAGACCTCCTTTATAGGGGCCAATTGAATTATTAAACTGAACCCTGTAACCTAGATTTACATAGATCGATCCATGATCATCAGCCCATGGTACCTTAAACACAATAACCCTGTCCGGCTCAATGATCCGCTCAACAATATTGGCTGAACTGTATTGAGGATTCTCGTTATATACTTCTTCAATGGATTCAAGGACTTCGCGAACAGCCTGGTGATACTCGTGTTCTCCCGGGTGCCTTTTGACCAGATTGATCATAATCATATCTACATTCATATTCAAATATTTTAATATAAAATAATCTCTGATCCCTAGACATGCTACTCCTAAGTCGCCATATCCTGAGCAAGAACAACTCTGACCAATAATACTTCAGAATTTATCGAAGAATCTTATCCTTTAGTTGTAAGAAAAGAACAGGGCATTTCACGGGTAACTTTCTCTGTGATACTACCCATTATTAATCTGTTTAATCCTGTACGCCCATTGGTTCCCATAACCAATAGATCGTGATTGTATTCTTCAATTGTATTTAATATTATTTCATGAGGAATGCCATGTTGAATATCTACTTTGTGATCAATCCCATCGAAATTGAATTCCTTTAAAAACTGATCCATTTCATGTTCAAACCTCTTTAATCTATGGTAATTCTCCTGTTCCGCGTCCAGGCTTAATCTTGCAGAAGTGTTTATAAACGGCTCATAAACAGCTATAATACCTAAAGGAGCATTAAAATCCTTAGACAATAATACTGCATTATCGAGAGCACGCTTAGAGGTGTCTGAAAAATCAACAGGGCATAGTATACTAGTTAATCTAAATTCATCATTTGAATTAGCAACCCACACCGGAATGTCTGATAGTCTTAGAAGCTTTCCAGCCGTGGTTCCCAGCTTGTATTTTTCATTTTTGCCCTTATCGCCTGAACTTATCAAAATCAGATTAACACTCTCCTCAATAGCCATTTTAAGAATCCTAACTTCTGGTTTTCCATATGCGATTACGGGCCCTTTTATTTTAACTCCCTCCTTTTTGAGAGTCTCTATTACCTTATTCAAAGAATCAGTAACCGCCTGAACAACGATCATCTTAACGTCTTCATTCAAAGCAGCATCTGACACAACAGACATTACGATAATTTCTGAATTATTTAACTGCGCAAGGACTACTGCTGTATCTAATTGGTGTTTAGATATCGCAGTTACATCAATCGGTAACAGTATTTTTTTTTGTAGTCTCATTTGGTCGAATTTTGATTGTACTTGTATCTAATGCATTTGCCAGGGAACTATAAAAAAATAGTCCTCTTTAACTGAAGTATTCTTACTAATTGTCCTTTTTAATTGATTATTGTGTAAAGTTATTTCAAGTTCTTCGGCAGAGCGGCTTACTATGGCTTTTAGTTTTTCCTTTTTGTTTTCCACCATGATTTCCATTTTTTTCTTGTTAGTATATTATGGTAATATTTAATTTGCCATCAAGATTATCGAATGCTATTTGATTCTCTCTCGCAAGCCACCCTAATGCCATAGATAAGCTTTCCGTATCAAGCTTCGTCTTTTTCTTAATTTCATCAAGATACAGGCTACCAGTTTTATCTACCAGTGTCCAAATAATTCCTGCATTTGTGCCAATTTTTGAACTTTCCATATTCTTCTTCAATTATAAATCTTTATACCCATTGCCATAAATCAAACCAGGTATTCCCCATTTGCCTCTGGCTGATAGCATATTTGCTGAATCCTAATAGTGACAGGTCCTTTAGGGGCATCAAACTGAACCGTATCACCAACCTTATACCCAAGTAATGCACTGCCCATGGGTGATAGCACAGATATATACTTTTTCTTAAAATCAGCGTCCTTAGGATATACAACTCTAATTGTCATAGGCATTTTTGTACTCTCATTCATCACCTCGACTACAGAATTCATTGTAACAAATTCCGGTGCAATTTTCTTCGAGTCCACTTTCTCCGCCCTGCCTAATTCTTCAGCCAGAGCATCAAGGTTTTTTAGCTCGATATTTTTCTCGTTTCGTGAGTTTCCAACCAGCTTGTTCAACCGTATATAGTCGAGTTCTGTTATTTGAATTTCTGTTTTCATGATATTATTACGTTCTATAATAGCCATTTATACTATTGATTATCAGCATATAAGATTATAATAAATTTATATGCCATATTTTTATATTGTTAATATTGCTTAGAGATAGTATAGCTTTTCCCTTTCAGGTTGAAAAAGAATTTTCTCAATCAGGAATTTTTGTTTGGTGGCATTCTGATCTACATACACGTAGCTATTCTCCTTTGCACCCAAACAAGCAACTCCGATGGCACTATAAACTGATATATCATGTTTATCTTTAATATCTTCCGGAAAAACAACTTTAACCAATTGTTTCTGAAATCCATCAATCGATAAGATGAATTCTGAATTTATGGTAACCACATCGTCCGGAATTCGATTAGCAGCAATTTTTTTACTGTTTGCAGCCAATAAATAAAGAGTATGAAGTCCATATGGGGAAATGTGGGCTTTCCCTATATCTTCAGTCAGACGGTTCTGCAACCTTCCATAATCCCAAATTGTAAGAGATTTTTCTTTCCATCTGGATAATTTGTGCAAGTCAAATGTTTTAGCGTCCATATCCATACATTTAGTATTTAATGATCTATTTTTTTTCATTGTAATCGTATCCGATTTTTATTACATCTGTTACGATGTAAATATAAGATCTTTCCAAATACTTTCCAAATATTCCTAACAGAATAAAACACAATCGCTTATTCAGACATAATTGCTCAATCTGAAGCGGATTTAATTCATCCCTTTGCTGATTAATCGCGAAAGCTTGCCAGCTCAGAATATCTTTTCTAGTTAACTTCGCTTCAAAAGTGTAATCAGAAAAAAAATGTGTAATTGATATCCAAATCAAGGATTGCCACATTATCCATTTCAATTTTAGCGAAAGAGGAAATAAAATGACCAATTCCGGTTCCAGTTGTAAGAGGGATTAAGGAATTTTTTTTCATATCTATATTGCGTTATATCCACTATATTCGTACAAGCAAATAACATGCCATATATCGCTATAGATGTATTATGAATCGAAATCGTTGTATATTTATATGTTTAATAATTAGAAACACGAAAAAGAATGGGAAATAAATACGGCATTATAAAGCAACTAATTGATTTATGGGATACGTATGAAGATGAAGTTAGAGAAGATCCTAATTTGCTGAATTTTTCGGAATGGATGACAGAACAAATCAAAGAAAAAAGCATCGTCAATTCGAAAATTAGAAAGAAGCGTGAAATATATCAGCATTCTGAAACCGAAGCCTACCTGAATAAGCTGGAACCTAAGTCCCGCTTCCAGGAATACATACTTCGGATTGCCCGATTTGAAGAATTCTATATACGGAAATACCTGATTGATTTACCCTTAAATTCTCGTTTAGAATATCACTTTCTATATACAGTGGATAATCTTGAAAAAGCCCGTAAAACCGATCTTATCAATATTCATCTTGTTGAGTATACAACCGGTATGGACACCATAAGACGATTAATCAAAAACGAATTGCTTAATGAACTCCCTGATGAACAAGACAAAAGAGCTAAAGTACTTATATTGACCAAAGAAGGTGAAGTAATATTAAAAAAGGCTAATAAACGTATGGATGAAGCCAGAAATATGTTTCTGGCATGTATCAGTCCTAATAAATGGAAAAAGACATTATCGGTTCTCAATGAAATTGATGAGTTTCATAGTAGCATTTACCAAAATCACTATGATAAGCCTTATGCCGAACTTTCGAATCTAATGGATTCATTAAAACATCTGTATAAGTAGATTTGCAGTTTAAATATAATGGCCATGTCCAACATCAAAAACAATAAACCATGCTGCAATTCAGTGACATAATCAATGCCCAATCGGTATTAAAAAACGTTGTAAAGTTTACGCCCCTTGAACGCAGTAAATCTTTTTCAACCATGTCGGAGGCCGATGTCTATCTGAAACTGGAAAATTTTCAAACCACCGGATCTTTCAAGGTAAGGGGCGCCTACTACAAAATCAAGAACCTTACTCCCGAAGAGGCCGCTAAAGGTGTACTTTGTGCTTCGGCAGGTAACCATGCCCAGGGTGTGGCGTATGCAGCTTCAAGCCTGGGTGTAAAAAGCACGGTGTTTATGCCTGTATTTGCCCCTCCGCTCAAGGTTATTGCAACTCGAGCCTATGGCGCCGAAGTGATACTAATCGGAGACACCTTCGATGATGCATTCAATGCTGCTGTTGAATTTGGCAAGAAATCTGGTGCAACTTTTGTGCATCCGTTTAACGATCCTTATATTATAGCTGGACAAGGCACAATTGGCCTTGAGATATTTGAACAACTGCGTGAGGTGGAAGATGTGGTAGTACCCATTGGCGGTGGCGGGCTTATTGCCGGCATTGCCATTGCTTTAAAACAACTCAATCCCCGTATTCGCGTGATTGGTGTGGAAGCTGATGGCGCACAATCGATGAAGGCTTCCATGGAAAAAGGGGAGCCGGTTACCCTTACCTCGGCCAATACCATTGCAGACGGTATCGCGATTAAATCACCGGGCAATCTCACTTTTGATGTAACCCGCAAAATGGTGGACGAATTGGTTGTGGTAAATGATGCCGAGATGGCCCGGACGGCCTACTTGTTGCTGCAACGTGCCAAAATTCTCACCGAGCCTGCCGGGGTGGCAGCAATGGCGGCTGTACTTTATCAGAAAACCAGCACAAAAAGCCGAACGGTTGTCCCAATAATCAGCGGGGGAAATGCCAATATGTCCATACTCGAACAAATCCTTGAAAAAGGAGTGATGGATGAAGGCCTTCGTGCCCGTATTCAGGTGCTTATCCCTGATCAGCCCGGAAAGTTAAAGGCGGTTATCACTATTCTGGATAAAATGAAGGCAAGCATTCACGACATAGAGCATGAACGTTCAACTACAAGCGTACCAGTGGGGCATGTACAGGTAACCATTACTTTTAACCTGCAGGATACGACTCAATTATCAATGATATGCAAAGAGCTTGAAAAACGGAGAATGCATTACGAGGTGCTCAGATAGGAAGATGTCTATGGTATAACTGAAGCATATACAAGAGTAAGAATGATGTTTTGGGACGAAGGTTCTAAAATTAGTTATTCTTCGACTTAAGCCCACGGTTCATGGCGCTTGAGCTTCGTCGTGTTTTCCTATCCCAGTTCCAAATAACATACTGGTAGGCACGCGTGATGTAGGCAAATGGAAATACAAGGAAGTGCATTAAGCGCGTAAACGGAACCATTCCAATAAATACAAAAGCTGAAGCAACATGAAGTTTAACACTTAAAGGCATAACTGCCAGCGCTTCAAAGCTTGGATTTAGCAAGAAAATAGACTTTAAATAGGGTGCCAGTGAAATGGCAAACCAAAGCGAACCCCATCGGTTGAAATAAGCGATCCACAATCCCGACAATACCTGGAAGAGAATCAACACATAAACAGCCACATCCATTTTCGAAGTAACTGCCTGTAATTTCAGATTGAAAATCCTGCGTATTATAAGCGTCACAATCCCGAACAATGAAAGCAGACCAAAGGCAAATGCTGAGATTTCGATAATTAAGAGGCGGGTGGGCTGACCGGTAAAGGAGATCACCCCGCTGGGAAAGAGAAAGCCTATTAAATGGCCGAAAAACAGGACGACAATTCCGATGTGAAAAGCATGACTTCCCCAGTACAACATCCGGTTTTCAAGGAATTGGGATGACAGGGATGACACACTAAATGGCCGGACCTTGTATCGAATAATTGAGCCCAATAAAAACGTCAACAAAGCCATATATGGCAATCCTATAAATATGAAATTATTAAACATCACGTCTAAGTTTAAACGGTTTCTTCGCAAATAATGATTGATCAATTCCTGTCACATAGTGGTTTAGAAATCCGGGCTTATCTTTTGTCCCGATCTTAACGGCTTCGTAATCAGAATTTTCGAAATCCTGCTCCAATAGCGATATCAGAATTTCCACAGGGATCCTATAGATATTGTTTTCACTCTCCAGCTTTTGTGAAATCTTCGAAAGTGCCGGTAAGAGGATACTTACCGATAATTCTTCTGCCAAATCTTTATTTTTTGATTTTGAAAGAAGGGTGAGCACATTGGGTAAAAAATCAGCCAGTTCACTTCCGCAATCATTTCCAGCCAGAATCTGTTCCTCTTTCATGTGGTACAAAAAACGGCCACGTTTTGAGTCGTCACCAAAAATGATGTAGCCTATATCCAGGTGACAAATGGCCCGAACATCGAAAGTACGGATGTAATGTTCCTCCAAAAGGGTGATTGAAGAACTGGTAAAGAATTCCAGAAATGGCTCGTATTTAGCATGTAACAGAGCATCCTTATCTGCCAGAAAATCAGAAAATTGCAAAACCCTGGATTTACTACTCTCAGCCGGGTAACGAAACAGATCCGCTATGTAGGTATAAGCTTCCATTTATAATCCCCGGCTTGGTTTATGGTGAAATCCAAATCCAGTATTTCCCTTTACATCCCCTGTATCTTCAAGCATTTCAACAGCTTCTTCCCGGTGGGCAGGAGGAATTACATAGCGCTCTTTTACAGTGGGTAGGGAGGTCATTCGGTAAATATCGTCGGCTGTTTTCCGATCTATTCCAGCCTGCTCCAAAGTTTGTTCCAGTTCAGTTTTGCTTTGATCTCCCACAGTTTCGTCACGGCGATACCAGCGTACAGCCATTAGCTTTTTCAAAACCTCTTTTATGGTCTCAGTATTCCCGGCCGAAAAAAGACTTGCTATATACGAAATGGGTAGCCTTGTTTTCTCAATGCTCCCAAAAAGTTCTTCAGCCGAATTATGGTAGTTCCCATCTTCCACTTTTCCCATGGTTGGCAAGAGGGGGGGGACATAGAACAGGTTGGGCACTGTTCTGTACTCGGGATGCAGTGGCAGGGCCAGGCCCCACTCCTTTACAAACTTATAAACGGGCGATTTTTGTGCAGCTTCCAGTGTATCATCCGAAATCCCGTTTTCTTTGGCAGCCTTTATGATAATCGGATCGTTGGGATCCAGGTAGATTTCCATTTGGTTTGATACCAGATCGGCATCATCGGAAATTGCCACCTCTTTGATTAAATCTGCATCGTATAGCAAAACACCCAGATACCTGATGCGTCCTACACAGGTATGCATACATGCAGGAACCTGGCCAGTTTCCATTCGCGGAAAGCAGAGAATACATTTTTCCGATTTCCCGGAATTCCAGTTGTAGTATGTTTTTTTATAGGGGCAGGCCGTTACACACATTCTCCATCCGCGGCATTTGTCCTGATTCACCAGAACGATGCCATCTTCACCACGTTTATAAATCGCGCCCGACGGACAGGCGGCCACACATGCGGGATTCAGGCAGTGATTACAGATACGGGGCAGGTAGTGCATGGTCATCTGTTCGAGTTGAAACATGGCTTCCTGCTCGGCACGCGTAACATTTTGCATATTAACATCCTGCCTTGCATAATCTGGCGTTCCGCTTAAATCATCATCCCAGTTAGGACCTCCTTTGGGTTTCATGGGTTCGCCGGTAACCAATGATATGGGGCGTGCTGTGGGCTGGTCATTTCCCTCCGGCGCGTCAAACAGATTGCTGTAATCATAGGTCCATGGCTCATAATAGTCGTCCATCTCTGGCATATTCGGATTGTGAA
This sequence comes from uncultured Porphyromonadaceae bacterium, assembly GCA_964446195.1. Classification (GTDB taxonomy): domain Bacteria; phylum Bacteroidota; class Bacteroidia; order Bacteroidales; family UBA12481; genus JAUVKA01. The sequence continues at coordinate 12,877 of CAYUNU010000005.1, forward strand.
AAAGGTTTTTTATACCCTTGAACTTGCCCGCACCTTTTAATTTCAAAAAGTGACTATCCTTTTCCCAGCCACCCTTGTAAACAGACTGGTCTTCCCATTTGGTGGGATAACCTGTTCCAGGCTTAGTCTCCACATTGTTCCACCACATGTATTCTGCTCCCTTTCTATCAGTCCATGTGTTTTTGCATGCAATAGAGCAGGTGTGGCACCCGATACACTTATCCAGGTGAAAAACCATTGATATTTGACTTCTTATATCCATTTTGCTTGTTATTAAATCAACACATAAAAACTAGGATAGATCTGCACCATCCATTTTCTGCACCAGTACATGCGAATCCCGATTTACACCCACCGGCCCCCAATAGTTAAAATGGTAGGTAAATTGTCCATATCCACCTGCCAATAAATTTGGTTTTAAGCGCACACGGGTGAAGCTGTTATGCCCTCCTCCCCTCTCAAAGCCCCTAACCTGCGGTTTTGGCGACGAATAAGTACTTTCTGTGGCATGATAAACGATGCAGATACCCTTAGGGATTCGGGCACTTACCACAGCACGTGCACCGTAAACTCCGTAGTCGTTAAACACTTCGACCCAATCATTGTCTTTCACTCCAATCTCTTCGGCATCTTCCTCGCTCATCCAGCAGGGAACCATCCCCCTTGAAAGCGTTAACATCCGGGCAGTATCACTGTAGGTGGTGTGCATTTGCCATTTCCCATGCGGTGTAAGCACATTGAGTACTTTGGCCTTACCCGTTGCTACTGAATTTTTCAGATCGCCCAGAACATTAGGTTTCGGAGTGGGTTTATAGGTGGGTAAATTCTCTCCAAGTTTGATGTATAGCTCATGGTCGAGATAAAAATGCTGCCTTCCTGTGAGTGTTCTCCAAGGAACCAAACGTTCAACATTGTAGGTATATCCTGAATATGCTCGCCCGTTAGCCATGATTCCGGACCAAACAGGTGATGAGATGTAGCGTTGTGGTTTACTTTGGAGATCGGCGAAATCCAATTTTACGTTTCTAAAATCATCAGAAATATCAGTCAAAGTCAGTCCGGTCCGTTTCTCTGCATCTTTATAAGCCCGATGTGCCAACTCCCCATTGGTTACTGAAGAGAGATGTAAAATGGCATTAATGGCCTCTTCATCATCCTTTAAGGAAGGATACTCCACTCCTTTCACCGTCTGCAGGTGGTCCTTATCCTGCTGCAAAAGCTCATAATAATCGGCACATTCATAACTATTTCCATGGGCACCCATCCCTTTTTTAGCATTGGGGCCGAGGCTTATAAACTTATTGTATACTTCTGTATACTCGCGATCCACAAAAGCAATGTTGTGCATGGTTTTTCCTGGAATCATCTCACACTCCCCCTTACTCCAGTCCTTTACCCCTGTCTGAGCAATTTCAGCTTTTGAATCGTGCATCAGCGGAAGGTTCACAATATCTTTCATTACAAAAGGCAGATGCTCTTTTGCCACTTCTGAGGTTGCCTTTGCGATCTCCCTGAATATTGCCCAATCACTTTTAGCCTCCCATACCGGAGGAACTGCAGCTGTTAAAGGATGAATAAAGGAGTGCATGTCAGTAGAATTCAGATCGGATTTTTCATACCACGATGCTGCGGGCAATACTACATCCGAATATAAGGCTGAGGTGTCCATCCTGAAATTAAGATCAACTATCAGATCCATCTTTCCGCGGGGTGCTTCCTCTTTCCACTCTACATCGTGAACCAATCCTTTTGCCAGCTCGCTGGCCACAGAATTATGGTGTGTTCCCAAATAGTGCTTTTTAAAAAACTCCTCTCCTTTTGCACTCGACATCAAAGCATTCCCTCGCCAGATATACCATACCCGGGGGAAGTTAATCTCCTCATCCGGAGCAGCAACAGAATATTGAAGCTCTTCACTTTTCAGCTCATTCAACAAATAGTTTCTGATGTCATCGTCTGTTTTTGCACCAGCCTTTCGGGCATCCTTCACAATATCAAAATTCGGTTTATTGTACTGCGGATAAAAGGGCATCCAACCATTTCGAACCGATTTCACGATCATATCGGCCGTATGCAATCCACTTAATTCATTGTCAGGAACAGCATTATACTCTGAGTGATGGCCATCATAACGCCACTGGTCAGAATTCATATAATGCCAGATGGGGCCCTGTTGCAAACGAGTGGGACCCTGCCAGTCCTTGCCCGCCATAATATGACCCCATGAATCCACTACGGCGCATTTTTCCTGACCCACATAATGGTTTAATCCTCCCCCGTTTTTGCCAATGCAACCCGTTAACATCAGGGCCATGGTTCCGGCTTTGTACATCAGGTTGCAGTGGTACCAGTGATTAATTCCGGCTCCAATAATAATCATGCATTTGCCCTGGGTCGCCTCTGCAGTTTGAGACCATTCATGGGCAAAACGAATTACATTTTTTGCGCCTATTCCTGTAAATATTTCCTGCCAGGCAGGGGTATAGGCCTGGTCGGTTTCTTCGTAGGATTTTGGATAATCACCACCAAGTCCCCGATCCACTCCATATTGAGCCATGATCAGGTCGTAAACCGTGGTAACCTTTACAGTACCATCCATAGTTTTGATACTTCTTGTGGGAACTCCGCGCCATCGTTTCCTCTCCAGGGCAAACTCTGTAAACTCCACCTCCAGAACCTCATGCTTTTCATCCAGCAAGGTCAAAACCGGATCATAATCTCCACCCAGCTCAGCATCCACATATTTCATATTCCAGTTTCCATCCCTGTCATCCCAGCGATGACCTGAACTTCCACCCGGGCATACAAACTCACCGGTGTTTTTATCGATATTCAGGAACTTCCAATCTCCATTCTCCGAATCTTTGTACTTCTCTATCTGATTGGCGCGCAACATTTTTCCTGCATGATACACGCCATCCTTTTCTTCCAGGACAACCAGATAGGGGCTATCGGTATATCGTTTTGTGTAATCGATAAAATAAGGAACTCTCTTTTCGTGATGATATTCTTTAAGAATAATATGGGTAACTGCCATCCAAAAAGCGCCATCCTGCCCGGAGTGAATAGGTATCCATTCGTCGGCATATTTCCCAGAAGCATTTAAATCGGGCGAAAACACCACGGTTTTGGTTCCATTGTGCCGGGCCTCAGCAAAATAATGTACATCAGGGGTTCGGGTTTGGGCCACATTGGAGCCACAGGCTGCAATGAATTTGGCATTATACCAATCCGCACTCTCTGCTACATCTGTCTGCTCACCCCATGTCTCGGGAAAGGAAGGGGGTAAGTCGCAATACCAATCGTAAAAACTCAAGTTTACTCCACCCATCAATTGTATAAAACGTGATCCGCCGGCATAGGAAATCATCGACATGGCCGGGATTGGAGAGAATCCTACAAGACGATCGGGGCCATATTTTTTTACGGTTGAGATATTGGCTATAGAGATGATTTCTAAGGCTTCATCCCAGCTTACCCTTCGCAATCCGCCTTTTCCTCGGGCCTGCATATGCCGTTTTCTTTTTTTCGGATCGTTTTGGATGTTCTCCCAGGCGGTCATGGCATCGCCATACTTGTTTTTTTCGGCCCGAAACAGATCCAGCAAGGCACCCCGAACAAGGGGATATTTCACCCGAATGGGGCTGTATAAATACCATGATGCCGAGATTCCCCGCTGACAACCCCGAGGTTCGTAGGGAGGTATATTTTTATCGATAATTGGATAATCGAGGGCCTGTGTTTCCCAGACCACCACTCCATTTTTCACATGAATCATCCAGCTGCAACCACCCGTGCAATTTGCTCCATGGGTACTTCTAACCACTTTATCAAATTGCCATCTGTTCCGATAGAAATCTTCCCACTGACGGGTTTGGGGAGAAATTAGATCTTTAATCCAGCTCATAAATATATATTTTTCGTTTCTATCTGTTACTTATCGTTGGCGTTGGATAATGTGAAAATTGACACTTCTTCTTTTGGGTCTAAACCAGGCCAAATAGATGAAAACCAATAAAACCACCACAGCCATAATTCCTTGCTTTAAAAACCCCTTTACTGAACTGGCCTCCAATACCCCCTTTCTATCAGCGCGCATTAAAAACACCTGTAACTGAACACTTTCATCTTCGCTGATGGCTGCCTTTGCATAGGCATCTTTCATGGCAGGATAAGCCGGGAAATCGATCATTCCCTTAAGGCCCGCCAAACCTCCAATTCGTGAGAAGCTTTGTGTTAAATCTTTGGCCAGCAAGCCACCCTGCGTACCCTCTTCCACATTCACATGGTGACAGGAAACACAGGATGCACCGCCGTTTTTAAACTTGCGAGATCCCTCAAACAGGGCCTTTCCTCTGGCTTCGTTTTCATCCGTATCGATGTGGGCCAGATAGTCCGCTTCCTCTAAAGCAGCTATGGAATCTGCTGCACTCACTTCTACATTAGCTTCGGCATCAGGCGTACTAAAACTGTCTATGTATTTGATAATCGCATCGATGTCCGCTTCAGGCAAAGGATAATCAATCATCACCAGTTTGTTGAACTCTTCAAAGATTGCAATGGCATCAGGATCCCCTGCTTTAATCATAGATTGGGATGATTTTATGAAGTTTCGCACCCAATCTGTATCACGTCTTTCTGAAATGTCCAATAAGTCAGGACCAAGACGTTTACCCTCGCCAATGCTATGACAAGCCATACACTGCTTAAAGAGTTGCTCTCCATCCTGGGCCTGAAGCGAAGTCACCAGAAAAACTAAAACTAGTAATGCTACGCTGCTTCTCCTTAAGGTTATGATTAAATATTTTTTCATGATCTAGTTCGTGAATTTCATAAGTAAGTATCAATTTTTCTATGCTGGCAACTCAAATTCTGTTTCCCACTCAACCGAAGCTGATTTGGATTTTAGATTTAGCTTCAGGTATTTTTTATTATCTTCCTTCACCTTCATCTGCCGTTCAATTACTATACTTGAACCTCGTAATTTATCATCGACCACATCCCCCACCCTGGGTAAAAATGGGTAGCTGATAGTGATTCTTTGCTCTTCATTCTCCACCAGTCCCAAAGCCTGGTTAAATAAGAACATCTCAAAAACTTCGGCAATCTCCTCCTTTTCAAGTTTCAATTTCTCTTCGTCTGACAGCTCTAAAATCCAATCCACAAAAAGCCTGGATGTATGCTCTTTTAATTCTGGCCGAATCTTCGCGGGAAATGGAGTTCTGATCTGTTCATTATCCTTAAACCAAAAATTAAAGGACGCTTCAAAAAAATCAGCACCCAGAAAATCCTGCTTCTTAATCATCCTATCTAACTCAATGTCTGTCATAATACTAACATTCAATTCCTGAATTCTTTCGCTCATAAAACCACCAATTCAGGATCAGGCATATTACATAGTATACAGCAAAACCATAGAGCGCATACTCGGGATGCCCGATCTCTATTTGTTGTCCGAATACCTTTGGAATAATAAAGGCACCATAAGCTGCAATTGCCGAAGTCCAGCCCAAAACCGGACCGGCCAGTTCTTTGCTAAAAATGTATGGAATGCTTCTGAAAGTGGAACCATTCCCAATCCCGGTAGTAACAAACAAGACCATAAACAAACCGAAAAATGGCCACCAGTACATTTCTGGAGTTGCCGCCTCACGGGCTTTGATTACAAAGAGGGCAACCCCCAGAGCTGCAGCAATTTGCACAACAGTAGCCCATTGGGTCACCCGGGACCCACTATTGATCTTATCCGATAACCAACCACCCACCGGACGAATCAGGGCACCTACCATGGGGCCTAAAAATGCCCAGGTGTAGGGACTCGGCGCATTTGGATTGACTGAGCCATCGGGCAAGGAACCAAACACATCCGAAATCAGTTTTGGAAACGCAGCACTAAAACCTATAAATGACCCAAAAGTCATGGTATAGATAATGGTCATGATCCAGTTGTGCTTGTTGCTAAAAATGGAAAACTGGTGTTTCAAATTGGATTTTATCTCGCCCGGCGACAGGTACTTCATCAACAGAACAGTTAAGATAACCACCACAGGAAGCACAATCCACATATTCACCTTCAAGGCTACCAACATGTAAACCCCCACAGCAGTGGCTACCAATCCCAGCGAAATAAGAAAAAGCGTTTTTCCTATTCCCACAATGGTTGATCCGATTTTAGGTGTAGCTGACTTCAGATTATTCATTCCAAAAAATGCAGCAAGGGCAGCAACTACCAGTAAGGGGACCCAGGTCCAGCCTGCGTTCTGCAAAAAATAATCCGCACCGACAGCTTTCCCTTTAAAGTCGGCTAATAAAGGCAGTCCGTCCCCTCCCAAAGCACCAAAAACTGCTACTCCCATGGTGACCGGCAGTAAGAACTGCATCACGCTGACACCAAGATTACCCAGTCCGGCATTTAATCCCAGTGAAGTCCCCTGTACCTTTTTAGGAAAGAAATAGGAGATATTTGACATGGAAGAAGCAAAATTTCCGCCCCCAAAACCGGAAAGCGCAGCTAATATTGCAAAGGTCATAAAAGGTGTACTGGGATCCTGAAGAGCAAGCCCCACACCAATAGCCGGAATTAACAATAAAGTTGTGCTCGTGAAAATCACGTTTCTCCCCCCACCAATTGCAATTAAGAAGGAATTTGGGATTCGCAGGGTGGCACCTGCCAGACCTGCAATTGCCGGCAAAGTATAATAGAGGCTATTGATCGATTTTAGTTGTTCAGTCAGTTCATCCGGATAATCGGCCCGTGATATGGATGTGTTTCTGATAATAGCTTCAAACTCCTGGCTTAGCATCCCAAAAGTGAATCCCAGTTTTTCCATACCAACAATAATGATGCTCCACATGATCCATATGGAAAAGGCGAGTAAGAGTGCTGGAATTGAGATCCAGAGGTTTCTTCTGGCAATTTTATTCCCGGTCTCTTTCCAGAAAATCGCATCTTCGACGCTCCAATGTTCAATATTACTTTTCATTTCTTTGGCTGGAATTAGTTATGTTTCACCTCAATACTAAAAGCTGTTTCCGGTGAATTACGCCTGTTTAATTTCACTATGGTGTTGTGCATCCAGAACAGGCAAAGTGCCGAAAGGAAGAGCATAAACAGCCAGCAGGAAGTCCACAAACCAGTTCCTTCTAAAAGGTAGCCGAAAATTATCGGACAGACGAAACCACCCAGGCCGCCTAACACACCCACCATTCCGCCAACCACACCCACCTGATCCGGGAAATAGTCGGGAATGTGCTTATAAACCGCGGCCTTCCCTATTCCCCAAATACTTCCAATCAGAATAACCAGTACAGCAAAAATCCAAACATTGGCCTGAAAATAAATTTTAGTAATTCCCTTTCCCAAAAGCTGCTTGCGGATTACTTCATCGCCCACTTCTACAATGGGTTCCTGCCACACATCCTTGGTGGGGAAAACTGCAACCTTTGAATCGCTTATTTCTTTTTCCTCATCTTTAACCTTAACCGGATATTCATTTTTCCCTACTATGATCATATCTTCCGACACAAAAGTAACCACCCCGTCCTGCCTGGCCATGATTCCCTGACCAGGAGAAGTTATTTCCATTTTTGGAACAAAAAGCATGGCGCAAATCGCCACTGAAGCTCCCAGCACCCAATACATAATTTTCCGGGCTCCATATCGATCGGACAAAAAGCCACCTGCAGCACGAATCACTCCGGAAGGCAAGCTAAATAATGCCGCAAAAATACCGGCTGTGACCAGTGGCAGATAGTACACATTTACAAAATAGGGTACCAACCATTGCGAGAAGGCCACAAAACAGCCGAATACAAGGAAATAATACAAGCCAAAACGCCATACCCGAATATTTTTCAAAGGACTTAAAATTTGTATCAGATTCTTATTAGATGATACAGGCTTTTTATTTTCTGTGAAAATTAAAAAAATTACTCCCATCACAATCAAAGCAGCCCCATAAATAACTGGCAGTTTACGCCAGCCTTCAATGTTTGTTCCATTGTTGGTTAACCAGTTTAAAATCGTTGGGGCAAAAAGTGTCGTGATTGCAGCACCGGCATTTCCTGCTCCAAAAATTCCAAGAGCAGTTCCCTGCCGGTGTTTTGGATACCATACCGAAGTATAAGCAATGCCAATTGCAAAACTTACCCCGGTCAAACCAAATCCAAAACTGTATAATGCAAATTGGTAATATGAATTGGCAGTGGATAAAAGAAACAGTGGAACTGAACATATGAGCAGTAAAATCCCAAAAACCCATTTCCCTCCATATTTATCGGTAAGAATACCAGCAGGCAGACGAAAAATTGCACCGGTTAATACAGGAATTCCCATTAGCCACCCAATCTTTACCGGTCCCCAGTCAAATACCTGGTTGCTCACCAGGAATGTTACCAATACTCCATTCAGCATCCATACTGCAAAACAGACAGTAAAAGCCAGGGTATTGAAAAACAGCATCTTATGAGACTTCAGGGTGGCAATTTGTTCCATTTACATAGATATATATTGAATTAGAAATCGGAAGCTTCCCCCGACCAGTCAGGCTCGCTTATATATAAATCCTATACATTCAATCATTGACCTCCTCCCCCGGCACAAAAGTCTTTCGCACAAAAAGGTCTTCCTAAATCGCTGGCTAATAAAATTACAACTTAATATTACTAAATATAATGACATCTACTCATCGCATTTTATTTTTCTCGAAGATTCTCCTTTCATTTTTTTTCTTTCTGAATAGTGACAATATTCAATTATCGCTGGGTAGTTGAATTTGATTTAATCAAATAAAAAAGATAAGTGAAAGAATAAGGGTGAACACTAATTATGGGATTAGATTCAGAAACTCAATGACAGGGCCAGCCCGTTAACCTGGCCTCCAAATGGCACAACGGTCAGCTTGGATTTGCTTATTTTATGAAGATGTGGGATGAGTATTCCTGTACTTGCCCCCACCATCAGCCCGACTAAGGTATCTGTAGGATAGTGTTTCATTCCTTGATACCTGAAGAATCCCGTGAAAACAGGCGGTATGAGTGCTAATGAATAAAACAAGTACTTCTTGTTTCCCAATTCGGGATGATAATCGCAATAGACTTTGGCAACGAAAAAGCTAGCAGAGGCTGAGGATGAAGTATGCCCGCTGTAAAATGAGTTTCTGTTGCGATAATCTGTCCTTTGATCCCAGGGAACATCCGGATGATAAGCCATGGGCCTGATCCTGTCAATATGTACTGCAGCACCCCAGGAGTAAAGGTTGCCGACTGTTGCCTGGGTTTCAAGAAATAGCACCAGTAAATCTCCCCAGTCCTGCCTGATCTTTTTATCTGCCAGTAATAAAAGTGGTAAAGCATAGCTGCCATACATGCCAAAATCAGAAATTGTTCTGGCGGTAGGTGCAAAGTCAGCATTCTTCCTGGTGGCGGATCTGTCAAATCGGTTGATATTATTCGCATCCAGACCTATGATGGTTAAAGAATCCAGAGCCGGTTTACTGGATACTATACTTAATCCCCAAAAATTGGTAGCCGCTGCCACCACCGTTACAGGGATGTCAATATGATACTTTACATGATAGACTTTGTGCTTCACGCTATCCCTTTGCTCTGCGAAAAGATTAGAGGCAAGTGAAAACAAGCATATAGAAAAAATGATTTTCTTTAATAGATAACCCAAGGTAAACATAGTCGTAATAATTTCATTTCATCGAATCGCATCTGTGGCCGAGTGTCTGACAAATTAAAAGAGATAACTAAAATTCAGTGAAAATAGTCCGCCCAACTCATCTTTGGACCGCTCATAAGTTGCTGACAATACAGCGATGTTAAATGGAGACATCCAAAAACCACCCCCATAGCCATGATGCAAGCGCCTGGAGTTTTCACCTTTAAGCCATACCCGGCCTATATCATTAAAAACCAGTACTCCCAGTTGTCCCTTAGTAAGATATGTTGAAATATCGAATAGCTTAAATCTTACTTCCGTATTTTGATAGAGTGATGCATCACCTGAAAAACGCGTTCCCCTGTAACCCCTGAGATTTGTTTGCCTTCCTAACGAACTAGCCTGAAAAAATTCATAATTTCCCATATTCATACTCCCACCCAGCCTGAAAGCAAATACGGTCCTGTAAGGCTTTTTGAAACTTACAAACAGGCTTAAATCTGAGTTAAGCTGACTAAATGTTTTCCTGGTTTGGCCCAGATCGTAGTAAAAAGATGCATTTGTATTCCAATACAATCCGCGGGTTGGAAGCGTATTTGAATTTCTGGTATCCAATTGATAACCAGCATTTAATCCGGTATAATCTTGATTTTCGAAAATTTCCGGATCCAATCCGTTGTCCGGAATATCGGAAATGAACCTTCCGGGAGTTTCCTCAATAGCAAACTGCTGATAGAACAAACCGACTGTAAAAGTATTCGTATTGATTGTTTTACTTAATTCAGGATGAATGCTCAGAGATCCAATCCTAACCCGATTAAAATCTTTATTATCTGAAAGCTGTTCGGTTTCATTTCCCAATCCAAAATAGTTTTGTGTGTAGCGGGGATCCCTGATATCGAAGCATAGTCGCAAATCCAGGCCCAATAAGGCCGAGGTGAAAATGCCGTCATAAGCAAACTCCAGGGCATTTGTTGCTGTTGCATACCTGGCAATCGCCTGATGTTGGCCAGCGTAAGGAGTTTTCTGAAATCCATGTGTTGTCATCTTCAAGCCTGCACCAATAATAATTGATTCATCAACATTGTATCCCACATAGGCCAGGGGGAGGGATTTGGTATAATTAAAAGCATTGTACCGGTACGTGTTTTTATCAGCATTGTTGGTAGTTAAATTTCTGGTTTCAGAACCAATCTTAATGTCATTCTTTTTCTTTGTATCATATACAAGCGTTTTCCTTGTCCATCCTTTAACTTTCGATTTATCAATAATCTCATCATTCTGTGACCCTCCAATGATCCTTATTTTTATTCCATTATCAACTTTTCCCGAAACATGAAATTCATCCCTTCCTTTCAACCCGTATAACCTGATTTCTTTTGTTTCGGAATGCTTGAATGTCCTTTGATAATACTTTTCCTTTTTCTTGCCTTCCCCATCCAGGGAAAAAACCGTCACTTTTGTCTCCCCATCCTTCATCCTTTCAACAACGAAACGTTCGCTTCTATCAGATCCTACAACATCTACTTCCTTGCAAATAATTTTATAGTACATCGCGGCAAATTCCGGTAGCTTATCTCTCCTCGATTTCAACTTGGAAATGGTTGAAGCCCCCCTGATTTCAGCTATTTGTTCTGGCATATCAAACACCGCTGCCTCGATCACCTCATCGGAAAGCCGCGTTTGCATATCAGAGGCAATTTTGAGCCAATCATCCAGCGTAAGTTCATTTAAAAATCGCCTGTCAAGCCACCTTCCCTGCGAAATAAGCCCCGCCATATCCTTTATATCTTCATCAAATCCCTGGTTTATTCTGACAGCAGGTTTTCGGCTCGACATCCAGGGGAAAATACCTTCGTTCAGAAAAAATGTTTGATCCCGGTCTCTTGGAACGGCCCGGTAAATCGTCCTGTCACCCTTTTCAAATCCGGCCCATCTCCACTGATCTTCATGCCTGTCCCAATCTCCAATGAAAACATCCATTAATCTGCACTTTAAAAGATGGTCCTGGTCCACCTGGTGGTCATGATTGTCAGCAATCTCATCTAAGAGATCCGGGGTCCCAATAATGTTCTCTGAGCGGCCAAAACTCGATATGTCACTCCTGTCTCCATCAGGTCTTTCCTCCAATAAATAGAGTCCTTCCCAAACATCGTCAAGATACGCTCCCAGTCTTGGGTCTTTTGCCAAATAGAAAATTTCCGGATTGGTATGGTATATTCCAACAGCATCCGCTAATCTGGGAACTGAAAGCGCTGCCCAGGGAAGAGAGGCAGACATCTGGTCCTGAACAATGTCAACTGCAATCTCTGTTTTCACAACTTCAGGGATCACCTTAGAGGGATCTTTCTCCAGTGATCTCAGGACCCATTGCTTTCCATTACTATTTTCCAGTCTCAGGGATTTCGTTTGTCCCCCTCCTCCCTTTTTTACGATTTCCAGTCCACCTTTTACTTTATTAAAATCGAATACGGGCACTTCAACCGGAGTAATCCACTCTTCACGATAATTATCACCGAAAAATATACGCTTCAATTTAGTGGCCTGATATACCTCCCCATTGGGATATGCGAGTATAGTGCTGTCCGAGAAATCAATTTCACTGAGATACTGCTTTTGCGTCGCTTCCAAATAAACGGGCTTATTGAAGAGTTTTTTTCTGAAGGATAAGACTCCTTCGGGACTAATCGTATTTGCTGAACCAGATCGATCATCAGGAAGGACCCAGAATTCAAGCCATACATCTCCATTACCATAGAAATTCAGTTTCGCCATCCCAAATTCCCTCTGAGCAAAATCAGTTTTCTCGATACGTGCAACATAGCTTGAACTTCCCGCTGCTCCACTGATTATATGATGAATAGAATCTCTTTTTACATATTGCAGGTTATGTTCATGACCTGCAGCATAGATGATATTCGAGTGGCCTTCAAAGGTTTCCTGCAAAGCTTCAATCAACATTTTGTATTGTGGATGGGAAAGGTCCTGGTGATATCCGAAAAACTTCCTGTAGCCCGTATAAATGAATCCTGGAAATGGGATATAAAGCGCTTTGTTTACTTCCAAAAAGGGAAACAGATTATCAGAAATTGCAAAATGCCCCCCATGATTGCCGACGCTGAACAAAGGATTATGAGCCGCAAATACTATTTTCTTTTCCCTGTTTCTGCTGATTGCATCCTCTATCTGAATAAAGAAATCTGCTTCATCCTCAATGCCAGAGAAGCTTTTCTCATTTTCGTGAAACCACCAGTGCGAATCAATTATAATCAGTACTATATCTTCTGTCAGATGAACTTCCTCTGGTCCGGCTTTACCTTTACCAGGTAAAAACACTTTACTCTTATCTAGATAATCTTCAATATACTTCCTCTGGTTCTTCACATATTCTAATCCTTCACTTTTTCCCCTGGCCCAATCATGATTACCTGGAATAAAGATGATTTCCCCTTTAAACTCCTGCAGAATATCCAGTTGTACTACCAGGCTCTTATGTGCAACATCCCAGGATCGATGCGTTGAATCGGGCAAACCATTCGGATAAACATTATCTCCAAGAAACACAACTACACTTTGCTCCCCTGCCCCACTAAGGTGCGATTCCATCATGGAGAGTAAGGATTCATTCTTATATGCCTGTCTTGAATCTCCAATTAAAAAAAGTGAATAAATAAGTTTTGAAGAGTCCCCGGGAACTTCATCCTGCCAATTTGTGACTGCTTTGCTGTAAAAAGGCTTATAACTGGCGCATGAAGTAATAAAAAGCACCAAAAGGATAAGGAAGATTTTGAAATAGCTATTTATAAGCATAATATTGAAATTTTAGAATATACCCCTTCCGCTCCTGGCCTTCATTGGAAATAAATAGATCCCCGCCAGGTGAGAAACAGATCCCTTCTGGCTGCCTAAATATCGTACTGTCCAACTCCCTCACATCCAGTATTTCCCCACTACTGCTCATTATTATAAGTAGTTTGCCAACATTTGAAATAATATAGATCTGACCACTATGGGGATGAATTGCAATTCCGGAAGGCTGGAAATTTGCTTCACTCTCTATGAAGCCCATCTTTTTTGCAAATCGAATAGAGATTTTTGTAAAAATATTATGATCAAAATTGCCGTCGAGGCTTTCCAAATCAATAAGGAAATGAGGTGTTCGATCGAGTTCTTCCTTCTCCAGATCAAATTTGTATACTGCCTTATAACCTTCATAAGGATTCTTTTTTTCAAGAGAAGGTGAACCCTTGCACGAAATCAATAATGAATTGGATAAAGCATCAAAAGCCATCCCTTCAGTATCGTTTTTCTCTTTCAGCGGAGTCTGAAACTTCTTTACTTTAAGGCTCTTGTTTTCAAAGTTTTGAACCCGGAATATCTGCCCGTTATTTCTTAAAATAAAAGCCGTTTCGCCAACAATGGTAATGTCCTCATAATCAGCATCCTCTCCAAAATCATAAACTTTAATGATTTTGCCCTTCTCAATGCTCAAAATGTAGATATTTGCTTTTTCATCCTGTATACAGGCAATTTTATCCTTCCCATAGTAGGATATTCCCGAGATTTCTTCAAGGTAAGACGGGAGTATATAATTCGCATCAGGATTCTTCAGATCATAGGCAAACAATGTATTATTCGTAGTGATCTCTTCTCTGCTTTTTGAGGTACAGGATACACCCAAGGCCACGAAAATAAGAAGTAATATGAGTCTGGATTTTTCCCTACCCTTGATCATCTTAATATGATTGAATATAATGCTTAGCATACACTTTGATATTAAAAACCATTCGGATTAACCTTGGCATCTATGCTCTATCATTCGTCCAGAAAAAATCCGAGTCCAATTCGAACTAAAAGAGTCTCCTCGGCTGAAGATTCAAATTGCACAGCAAATAAATAATCATGAGTGAGTGGGGAGATGTAAAAACCGGCACCATAACCGGCATGCCAACTCCCTTCAGCAACACCCTCAAACCAAACTTTTCCCAGATCATAAAATCCGAAAAGCCCTGTTTCAAATGGAATAAAGGCATTTTCAACTTTCCCAAGGTGGAGACGCAATTCACTGTTCAAATATGCGCTTGCATCTCCTGTGAAGCGATTTCTTTTATAGCCTCTTAAATTATTGTATTGTCCCAAATAGCTGTATTTGTAAAACGGTGTCTGATGCCCATAATTTTTGCTTCCTCCAGCTTTAAATACGAGGGTTACCGGCAATCCCAGCTCAAAAGACCCATAGTATTTAAGAAAGGATTGCAGCTGTCCGAAATTTCCGGAGGCTCCATCCATTGTAACATAACTATTGTTTTCAGCAAGGAATTCAAGTCCCCTGCTTGCAAATACCTCTCTGTCACGAAAATCCAGGTAGAACCGGGTAATGACACCTCCCAAAACAAGCCGATTTGCCCCAGGTATGCTGGCTCCCTGGACTTCCAATAATGAATCTGAATGATTATCCGAATTTAAATCTTCGAACAAAAGGCCCACCCTGAATGCGCCCTTTTTAAAGATTTTCTTTTCAGTATAAAGACTTGACATTAGTCCTTTAATATTTATTCTATAATACTCCGAATTGAAGAGATCAGGGTCTTTTACAGAATTATTGCCCAATCCGAAGAAATTATAATATGGATAATAGTGCCCGTATGCAGCATCGATTCCAGCGTCCCACTCACCCATCAGTTCTGTCCAGTGATTCTCTACCCCAAATTGAATATTCCCCGACGTACCGGCCCTTAAATAGGTGTAGTGTTTGCTTTTGTACTCCTCTTTTCTGAAGCCATGGGTAGTCCAGTTTAGCCCAAGTGATGCTGCAAGCCCATCATCAGAAGAGTAATAAATATAGGGCATTGGAAAGTAGGTATTATACATAAATGATTTCCGGTCGTAGCTGTTTATCCCGGGATCATCAGAAGTTTTGTTTTTAGATTCTGATCCCAGGTTCAAAACCGTTGATTCATTATCATAAATGATTGTGTGTTTACCGGGGCCTCTGACACTTGAATAATCTTCGATTTCATCCTGGCCAGGTCCGCCGATTATTCTTACAGGAATACTTTTTCGTGCTGAACCGTTTACCTTAAATATATCATCTCCATCCAGACCATAAATGCAAATCTCATGGGTCTCATTTCTGTCAAATTCGCGCTTGTACAAGGGATCATCAAAATATATCTTACCCTCCATATTTCTCTTGTACATCTT